>JAZRUD010000393.1:0-3246 GCA_045652385.1 Clostridia bacterium | reverse complement strand
ATTCGGCGGCTACGCCTGCGGCATCCCCGGGCACCGGTGGTCCAAGAAGGACTTCGGGTACAGGATGTTCCCGGGAGAGAAGGAGCTGACGGCGGGGATCGTGAAGCTGTACGACAGGGGGATCCGGCCCGCCAAGGCGCTGGGACTCGCGGCCGCGGTGTACACCCAGGTCAGCGACGTGGAGCAGGAGATCAACGGGCTCCTCACCTACGACCGTAAGGAGCTGAAGGTGATTCCCGACGACGTCATCGCCATGAACCGGCGGTTGATGGCGGAGATGGAATAGAGCTTTGTTTTACCGCTTTTTCTCTTTAGGATAAGGAGAAATGCAAGAATAAAGATGGGAAGTACGGCGCCGGCCATACTTCCCGAATAAAGTTCCTTTGCTGTCGCTTTTCTTTCAGGAAAAGCGACATTGCTTTTATTCATTCCTTTGGAATAACCAGCGTGGCCGCGATGGCCTCCGCCAGATAGGGGATGCTGTTTTGGGCGTCCTCGAAGGTGTTGGCGTTGTGGCCCACCTCCACGAGGAGGCAGTAGGGGCTCACGTGCTGGTTGTAGCGGCCCACCTTCAGGCGGATGTCCAGAGCGAACTTCGGGTCCACGACACGCAGGCGCTCCGTGACCGCCTTGGCGAAGGCGTAGTTCCGCTGCCAGTCGTGGGCGGTGTCGTATTCCCCTTCGTAGGTGCCGACGCCGGTGCCCACCACGAAGAACATCCGGGCGCACCGCTTCCCCTCCACCATGACCACGTCGTTCTTCTTGGTCTTCACGCTGGCGGTGTTCCGATGCAGGTCGATGTACACCGTGGCCTCGGGGTACCGCTCCATGACCTCCAGCGACCGCGAATAGGCGCTCGATATCTCCGGCGGCTCCACGTCCGTGTCGTCGTGGATCACGGTGAACCCCCGCGCTTCCAGCTCCGCCTTCAGCAGTTCCCCCAGGGCGACGACGGACTTCCTCTTGTCCAGGGTCTTATAGGTGTCCTTCCCCGTCTCTCGGTAGGCGTAGCCCCGGGTCTGCCGGTACGCCTCCTCGGCGTGGGTGTGGTAGATCAGCACTATGGGGGCGGCGGGCAGCGAAAACTCGGTCTCGGTGAAGGCGGCGTACAGATCCTCGTTGATGATAAGATCGGCACTCCCCTCCTCCCGCGGCACGAACAAAGGTGTGGGCGTCGGCTCCGGCGTGGGGGTAGGTTCCGCCGTCGGTGTGGCCGTCGGCACGGCCGTGGGCTCAGCCGTCGGCGCAGGGGTATCCGCAGGCGCCGCCGTGACGACCGGTTCCGCCGTCCGGGGTACGCTCTTTGGCTCGTCCGTCTTCTCTTTTCCGCCGCAGCCCCCGATCAGCGTCAGCAGGGCCAGCAGCACCAGGACTCGCTTCAAAGGCCGTACACCGCCGTATACTTATTCTTCAGGTAGTCCACGTAGCAATGGGGATCGAAGGGCGCCTCGCAGGCCTTGAGGATCAGCTCGTTGGGCTTGAGAAGGCAGCCGTATTGGTAGATGCGGTCCGTGAGCCAGGCGACGATGGGCTTCAAATCACCCTTCGCCACCAGCTCCCATACGGGGATGTCCCGCTCCATGACCTTCAGCATCTGGGCGCCGTAAGCGCTGCCCAGGGCGTAGGAGGGGAAGTAACCGAAGGAGCCGCCGGACCAGTGGGAATCCTGCAGCACGCCCTTGGTGTCGTTGGGCACGTCCACGCCCAGATACTCCTTGTAGAGCCGGTTCCAGGCTGCGGGCAGGTCCTTCACCGCCAGGGTGCCGGCGATGAGCTGCTTTTCGAGCTCGTAGCGGATCATGACGTGGAAGGAGTAGGTCAGCTCGTCTGCCTCGGTGCGGATCAGGCTGGGCTCGCTCTTGTTCACGGCCAGGTAGAAGTCGTGAGGCGTAACGTCCCTGAGAGCCTTCGGTCCCAACTTTTGGATGTCAGGCAGGATATAGGTGAGGAAGGCTTCGCTGCGGCCGATGATGTTCTCATAGAACCGGCTCTGGGACTCGTGAATGGACATGCTGGCGCCGCCGCCCAGGGGCGAATACTTGATGTCGTCGCCGATGTTGAGCTCGTAAAGGGCGTGGCCGCCCTCGTGGATGACGGAGTACATGCTGGAGGCGAAGGCCTTCTCGTGATAGTGGGTAGTGATGCGCACGTCGTCCTTGGAGAAGTTGGTGGTGAAGGGGTGCTCCACCTCGCCGATGTTGCAGTGGTTCCGATCGATGGTCATGACCTCCATGAGCCGGTCGGAGAGCTTACGCTGCTTCTCCAGAGGGAAACGCTTGTAGAGGAAGGAATCGTCCACCACGGGGCCCTTCTTCACCACGGCCTGGATCACCGGCAGCAGCTCCCGGCGCAAAAGGTCGAAGAACCTGTCCAGCGTCTCCATGTTCAGCCCCTTCTCGTAGGTGTCCAGCAGCACGTCGTAGGGCGCCTTTTCGCTGTCCCAATACCCGGCGAACCTGCGGGAATAGTCGATCAGCTTCTCCAGGTGCGGCGCGAACAGAGGGAAGTCGTTGGTGACCTTGGCGGTGTGCCAGGCATGGGAAGCGGCGTTCTGGGCCACCTGATAGGCCACGTACTCCTCCATGGGGATCTTCTCGGTGCGCTCCATATCCTCGTGGAGCTCCTCGGCTTCCCGGCGGGTGATGTAGTCCACCTCGTCCTTACGGTCCAGGATCTCCTTCACCATGGCCTTGAGCTCGGAGCTGGTGGTGAGCTTGTACATCTCCTCGCTGAGGACCGCGTAGGTCATCCCCAGATGCTCGGAGCCGCCCTTGGGCATGGCGGTCTCGGAATCGTAGCTCAGCACGCCGAAGGCGTGGTTATACGCATCCATCTTCGCCAGGTGTTCTTTGAATTTGCGGATCGTTTCTTCCATACTTCACCTCACGTTTTTTTCCAGTATAGCAATCCCGCCCTGCCTTGGCAATTCGCGGGGCGGGATTTTAACCAAAATAACACAAGTCCTCATCCTTTCCAGAAAAGTGTTTCTCTTTTTCCCATCCTGTGCTATAATTATATATACTTCCCGGAAAGGTCGAAAGGGTCCATGGCTGCCGAAACCAGAAAAGCGCCCCGGCGGCGTCTCACCGTGGTCAGCACGATGCACTACGTGCGGCTGGTCTACCGGTCGCTCCTGTTCCTGCTGCTGGCGATCCAGTATATCCGCTTCCGCCTGAACCAGCAGGTGTCCCTCACCGTCCTCATGGAGCAGCGGCCGGTGCTGCTCACCGTCATCTGGGCGGTGTT
>JAZRUD010000392.1:0-1678 GCA_045652385.1 Clostridia bacterium | reverse complement strand
TCGGTGACCATGGGCCCCAATTCCCGGGGCGGCCCCGGCATGAGGATGGCCGCCTTGCCGTCCTTCTCCATGAGGCAGCCGGGGGCTGTGCCCCGGGGGTTGGGGAGGATGGTGCAGTGGGAGGAGGGGAACATGGCCTGCTTCCGGTTGTTGGGGGCGGGCCGGCGGCCGAGGCCGCGGAACCGCTCCTCCATCCGTTCCCATTCCTCAGGATAGAAGACCAGGTCCAGGCCCAACGCTGCCGCCACGGTCTCCTTGGTGAGATCGTCCTCCGTGGGCCCCAGGCCGCCGGAGAACAGCACCACGTCCGAGCGGTCGAGGGCGGTGAGCACCGCCTCCGTGAGCCGCTGGGGGTTGTCGCCCACCACCTGCTGGCGGTACAGATCCACGCCCAGGGGGGCCAGCTTCTCGGCCATGAACTGGGCGTTGGTGTTCACGATCTGCCCCATAAGGAGCTCGGTACCCACACAAATGATTTCCGCGATCATAGAATCACTCCTGTTTGATCAATTCTCGATTGGTATATACATAGTCCCAGCCGGACCATAGGGACATGACGAGGGAGGCGTACAGCAGGACGACGCCCACGATCTTGAAGGGCAGCCACAGGTGACTCACCATCATAAAGGGCAGGGCGATGTCCTGGAGGGTGGTCTTGATCTTGCCCAGGTTCCCCGCGGCCAGCACCACGCCCTTGCCCGCCGCCACCAGCCGGAGGCCGGAGATGACGAACTCCCGGGCCATGAAGAGGATGGTCGCCACCGGGTGGACCTTCCCCTGGGCCGTGAGCATGACGAGGACGGCGTTCACCAGGAGCTTGTCCGCGATGGGGTCCATGAACTTGCCGAAATCCGTGACCTGGCCGTGAGCCCGGGCGTAGCGGCCGTCCACCGTGTCGGTGACCGCGGCGGCGACGAACAGGACCACCGCCACCCACATGCCCCAGGAGGCGGGGAGATAGAAGCACAGGACGATGAGAGGCACCAGAAGGATGCGCAGGATGGTCAGCTTATTGGGCAGATTCATGCCTTTCACAGGCTCTCTCCTTTCATATCATACTCTCCGGCAGCCGTGAGCACGATAGGCTCGTATTCGCCGATGGCGTGATAGCTCCTGCGGGGGATCTTCACCCGACCGTCCACGTCCGGGGCCTCCCGGGGGGTCCGTCCGACGGCGTGGGTGCGGGTCAATTCCTCGATCAGCAGTTCCGTCTGCCGCCCCACCCAGCGCCGGTTGCGGGCGAGGGAGATGGGCTGCTGCTGCGCCATGAGGGCGGCGAGGCGCGCCTGCTTGATGTCCTCCGGCACCTGGTCGGGCATCGCCGCGGCCTTCGTCCCTTCCTCGGGGGAGAAGGCGAAAGCCCCCACCCGGTCGAAGGGGTAGTCCCGCAGGAAGGTCAGCAGGGTCTGGAACTGGGCCTCCGTTTCCCCGGGGAAGCCCACCATCATGGTGGTGCGCAGGGTGAAGTCGGGATAATTCTTATAGAGATAGTCGAGGAGCGAGCGGATATAGGCTCCGCTGCCCCGGCGGTGCATGCGCTGTAAAATGTCGTCGTCGATATGCTGCAGGGGGATGTCCAGATAGGGGATCAGCTTTTCGCCCTCGGCCAGGGTATCCAGCAGCCCTTCGTTCACCGTGGCGGGGTAGGTGTAGAGGACCCGGACCCAGTGAAGGGAAT
>JAZRUD010000391.1:0-1576 GCA_045652385.1 Clostridia bacterium | reverse complement strand
GGCCGCTTTCCGGTGGGCAAAATCCGGAAAATACTGCCATGCGCGCCCAGCAAGAGACCAACATTCACGTGCACCAGATCCGCCAATACCTGCAGCAAAACGATAAGGACCTCATTTCTGCCGGAGAACTGGCCGGCGTGCTGGACATGACGACTCGGAATGCCGCGCGAATACTAAAACAGCTGGAGGACGACGGCCGCATGTTGATATATCAAAAGCAGGACACCTCCAAAAGAGGTCGACCAATCAAGTATTACCGCTTCATTGACTGACAAGACGGCCCCTGAACAGGGGCCGTTTTATACATAAGTAGCCTGCCGAAAAGGGTCTTTCTCCGGCAGGCCCGCAAACGGTTCGACTATGTTCAGTTTTCCTTCTCGAAGATCATTTCCATGCCTTCGGCGCCCACGAGCAGTTTGAGCTCCTTGCCGTTGAAGGACAGGAGATACTCGTCATAATCGGCCAGGTTCAGCGCCACCTTGCCGTCCTCCCGGATGGTCCACTCGTATTCCACGGGGGAGCCTTCGGTCAGGAGGATGACGCTGCCGTCCTCGTTCAGCACCAGGGACATCTCGGTGCCCGCGTCGGCGGCGGAGACCTCCATGCCCATGATCCGGGCCTTGGTGAAGGTCCAGGTGCCCACCAAATCCTCCACGGTGGGGATGACGGAATCATCCTTTCCCTTGCCGCTGTTCAGCTCCGCCAACGCAGCTTCGATCTCTGCGGCCGGGGCAAATTCGATGGACTCTTCGTCCATCGCCAGGATGATATGGTCCCCCTCCCGGGTATAGGGGACGCTCTCCTCGTCGATGATGAAGGCTTCCTCCGTCCAGGTGAACACCAGGGCGTCCTCTTCGTCCATCAGCACCAGCCGGCCCGTGCCGTCGGACCGCAGCGTCAGGCTGATGGGCAGTTCGTCCATGCCCATGAGGGCCATGACGGGGATCAGGTCGTAGGTCTGGCCGTCGCTGGTGAGCCGATAGCCGTAATAGACCTTCGCCGTCACCGGGGCCACCGGGGGGAGCTCCCGAATGAGATCGTAGATCTCCTTCTCCACCGGCAGCTGAACGGACGGGGCCGCTTCCTCCGCCGTCCTCACGGTCAGCAGCGCGTCGTCCAGGATGGTCAGGGCCTCCGTCCGGGAATCCTCGTTGGAAGCGCACAGGGCCACGTACAGGCGGCCGTTGGTATACCAGAGCACCGCGTCGCCCAGGATCGTCGCCCCGTCGGCCGTCCACTCCGTAGCGGCGGTACGGCCTGCCGCTTCGCCCACGATATGATCGTCCCGAACCGTGTCCTCGGCGTCATAGGCTACGCCCGCGCCCATGAGAACGTCCGTCCAGACCAGGTCCGCATAGGCGTCCATGGTGGCGACGTTGGGCTCCTTCTCCAGGGCCACGCTCAGGAAGAAGTACTGAATGAGGTTCCTCTGCTGGGAGATCAGCAGGCCGGCTTCCGTTTCCGTCACCGTCCAGCGGTCCGTGGGCAGGGACAGGCTGATGTCGAAGGCGGGGCTGATCACCGTCATCAAGGCCGGCTCGGGAACGTCCGCAGGCACGTCCGCCGGAACATCCGC
>JAZRUD010000390.1:0-5506 GCA_045652385.1 Clostridia bacterium | reverse complement strand
CATTCACTCCTGCGCCCGTTCGAATCCCTCCACAATCCAATAAACAAAATAAGCACCCCGGGTGGGGTGCTATTTTGTTGGCGCAGAGAGAGGGATTCGAACCCTCGATACTATTCCTAGTATACACGATTTCCAGTCGTGCGCCTTAGACCAGCTCAGCCATCTCTGCACAGGGTCCGATGGGTATAATACACTATTACATTTTAGAATGCAAGAGTTTTTTTCAAAAACTCGTCCGTCATTTTCCCTGCCGCCAGCTCGACAGCATAGCCTGGACGGAGCGGGTCATCTCCCGGGAAAAATCGGAGTCCCACTTGAATTCCCGAAAGGAGGTTATCCATTTGGAAAACTCCTCGGGGCTCCTGCCCTGGCGCTCCCGGAGCATGGCGGCGAAGTCCCGTTCTTCATACCCGTTTTCGCACACCACATCCTGGATCTTGAACCGAGGCGGCTTTTGCCTGATTTTTTGCCCCTCCGTAGGCGCGCCGAAGACCACCATGCACACAGGCAGCACGTAGGCGGGGAGGCGCAGCAGCTCCCTGTGGATCTCGTAGTTTTCCAGGATATCCCCGATATAGCAGGAGCCTATGCCCAGGGCTTCCGCAGCGATCACCGCGCTCTGGGCGGCGATGAGGGCGTCCGACATGGCGAGGAGCAGATCCCCTTCGCCCGGGCGGCGGGCGGCGGGCTCATCCTGTTCGAACAGGGTGAACCAGCGGTGGTAGTCTGCGCAGAAGATCAGCACCAGGGGCGCCGTGGCGATGAAGGGCTGGTGGTCGCAGGTGACGCTCAGCCGATCCTTCAGCGCCTGATCCGTGATGTCTAAAATGGTATACAGGGTCATGTTGCCGGCCGTGGGCGCCTGAATGGCGGCGTTGAGAATGGCGTCCTTCACCTCAGCGGACAGGGGACCCGGCTCATAGACTCGGACGGACTTGCGCTCGTTCAGCAGGCGGATGGTCTCATTCATGGTTTTCTTCCTTCCGTTTGGCCAGCTCCATGAGTTCCGGGAACCGGGAGATGATGTAGGAATAGCTCTTGCGGGTGTGGGGGATCAGGCAATTGGAGCAATCCTTCACGCCGTTCTCCGTGTAGCGGAAGTTCCCTTTGCACTTGTCGCCCAGGGCGTAGAGGGGGCAGTAGCAGAACAGGCAGTTGAAGTCCTCCGGGTGCTCCGTCTTATGGCAGGGGAAGAACTCGCATTCCCTGTGCTGGAAGAAGGAGTAATGGCACTCCTCCGGCTTCTTGTAAAAGGCTTCGCTGTGGGCCATGAGCATATTCCTCCTTGTGTTCTGCTTTCATCTTATCCCCTTGCGGTCAGGCCGTCAAGCTCAATCCTCGGGGCTCTTGAACCCTTCGCCGAAGACCTCGTCGTTGGGGGAGATCATGATGAGAGCCTTCTCGTCGATGGAGTAGACCAGCTTCTTCACCCGATATCCCTCCGAGTTGGAGCAGGCGCAGAGGAGCATGGTGTGCTCCAGCCCCGAGTAGGCGCCCGTCACCTTCATCATGGTTACGCCCCGGCCGATCTGCTGGCCGATGGCGTCCGCCACCTCCTGGCCCTTGTCGGTGATGACGGTGATGCGCTTGCCGGAGCCGGTGCCGTAGAGGATCTTGTCGATCATGACGGTGCTGGCGGCTGTCATGACGATGCCCTGGAGCACCGCGTCCACCCGGCCGAACACGAACCCGCCTGCCAAAATGATGGCGCCGTCGATGATCAGGGTGATGGAGCCCACGGACAGGTGGGGGAACTTCTTGCGGATGGCCATGATGACGAAGTCGGACCCGCCGGTGCAGTAGCCCCGGGCGTAGATGAGGGCCAGGCCTACGCCGGAGATGAGGCCCGCGAACAGGGCCGCCAGCAGCGGATCCCCGGTATAGGCGGGCACATGGGGGTAGATCACGTCCAGCACGAAGGCGATGATGGCCATGGAGATGATGGACTTCACCAGATACTTCTTGCCCAGGTACGCATAGCACAGCAATATGACCGGGATGTTGATGATCACGGTCAGCGTGCCGATGGGGAGGAAGGGGAAGAAATGGTTCACCAAAATGGCGAGACCTGTGATGCCGCCCGGCGCGAAGTTGGCGTTCACCGCGAACACGTACACGCCCGCGCCGTAGAGCAGCGCCCCCAGCACGTCCGCCAGGATGTCCTTGCTCCACTCCTGTATGCAAACCGATTTTTTAAGCTTTTCCACTGTTTCTTGCCCCTCTCAACCAAATGACAGACTGTATACTACCATGTCTGTATTCATTTTGCAAGGGGCTATTCCATATAATCAATAGCCTAAGAATCGATCCAAAATGCTCCCGTCCACGGCGTTGATGGTCAGGATGGACATCCTGCTGAAAAAGTTCTGGCTCGAGACCCGATCCCCCGGGGTCATGGGCCAGTCGTGGATGATGTAGCCCGTGAAATCCCACACGGGCAGCAGGTAATAGTCGTCGCTGTCCTTGATCTGGACCCGCATATAGGAGAGCTGTATGTTCGTGACCCTGTAAGTGATGTCGTGCCCCTTGTCGCAGTAGACGCTCATGAACACCTGCCGCTTGAAGATCTCCATGATTCTTTCGAAGCTCAAGAGCGGCACGTTCTCGTTCTCCACCGAGAGCACCGTGAAGGGGCTGTTCCACTGGAGCTGGATCACCTCACCCTCGTACAGGGTGCCGAAGACCTCCTCCTGCTCCAGGTTCCTGTCGAAGGGGACCCCCGCCGCCTGCCGCCCCGTGTCGGAGCCGTACATGGTGGTGTAGGGATAGACCGGGATACCCTCGTAGACGGGCAACAGGGTGAAGCACTTATACCCGCTGTCGAAGCCCGTCTCTACCTGATAGCGCACCCGGGTGCCCTCGTCGGCGTCGTTGATATACCGAGGGATCACCTGCCCGTAGCCCAGAGCGTTGGCGAAGTCCACGGCGTTCCGCATCCCTCGCTCTTCCTCCTCGTTCCGGGGCTCCCGGGGATTGTCCACCCAGCCGTGGAGGGAGGGGTGGCTGCCCGCACTGTAGGAAAAGTGTTTGCCTCCGGCGACCATGCCAAAGCCCCGCTCCCCGTTGCTGATGCTGATGCCGCCCTCAATGGCGTCGTCGAAGCTCCCGGCCCAGGGCTGATCCGGGCGATCATACCGGGTGTCGGCGTTCCGGAAGCTCTCGGCGTTGACGTCGAAGTTATGCTGCAGGTTCTCTCGGATGGCATCATAGTCCGCCGTCGGGCCGTAGGGCTTTTGGTCCAGGGCTTCGATCCATTTTTGATAGTATTCCATCCATACCTGGCTGTACGCCCGCTCGCTGTGGCCGGGGCGGATATAGGGCCCGTCGCCCAACAGAAGCTTGGTGATCCGCTCTGCCGCCTTCTCCGGCTCATAGCCTACCTTCCCCCGCAGCACGGGCACTTTCTCTACGTCGGGCACCTCCACGACGGCGTCCATCTCGATGTACAGCTGGGCCCCCACCGCAGGCCCGTCGAAGCTGTCCTGCACCCGCTCCGGGGCGCCCAGAGCCTCTCGCAAAGCGTTTTGCGCAGGCATAGCCTCCATCGGGGCGCTATTTTCGGCAGGCGCTTCGGATGTCGCGTCTGCCCTTTCTTCCACCTCGATCTGCACCCGATAGGCGGGGGCCGCCGTGGCGGAGAGTTGCTGTTCCAACGTCCCCTCGTTCTTGTGGATGACCGGCTCCACCTCCGGCGTGGGCTGGCAGCCCGCCAGAATAAGCAGGGACAACAAAAAGAAAGCTGTGACGTGTTTCATGATCGAACCTCCTCTCCATGCCCCGAGCATAGCAGGCAGATTCGTCCAAAACGTCACAGTTTTATGACCAAAATGCGGAATGTGTGTGGATTGCCTATTATTTTACAAGTGTAAACAGGATCGTGACCGTGCCCTCGAAGGTCCCGGGCTCCAAGGAGAAATCGAATCGCCAGCTGTTGGCGGCCTGGGCGGAAGCCTTGCCGGTGTCCATGGTGGTCTGGAGCTTCTCGGCGGCGCTGTCCCGCCGGACGGCGACCCGCTTGTCCGTGGCGGCGATGGCGTCGAACAGGGCCAGGAACAGGGCCTGTCCCTGCTGAGCGTCCGCGTCGTGGGCTGCCTTCACCCCGTCCATGCCCTCGTCGTCCTCCACGGGGATATAGGTGGACAGAGGGAAGGAGAGGATCATGGATTCGATGACGCCGTCGCCGTTTCGGCTCAGGGCCAGGACGGCGATCTTTTGAGCGCTGCCGTTCAGGATCGCTTCGCCCTGCTGGACGAACCCGGCGGCATAAAGGTAGTTTTCGACGGCCTGCTCCGTCAAAGTCAGGGGTTCGCCTTCCTGGAGCAGCGCTTTGACGGGCTGCTCCTTTTGCCGGTTGGTGATCACGGCCAAAACGATGAGCAGCCCGCAGAACAGAATGGGCAGGATGTAGGTGGAGAAGCGCTTTTTGCGCTTGTCGGCGGCCATGGGCTTTTAGTCCACGTCCCGCACGGGACCCAGCACGGGTTCGTCCAGCACGGCAGGGTTCTTGAGATACGTGCGCATGAGCTTGAAGGCGGAGGCGTAGTAGAAGCCGTCGCAGATGCGCTCGTCCGTTACGGCGGTGATGTCGATGTATTTCTTTTCCGACACGGTGCCGTCGGCGTTCACCTCGTTCCTCCGATACTTGGACCCGAAGGCCAGGAATACGGGGATGTTCCCGAAGTCGTACAGATGGTGGTAGATGGGCGGGATGCCCAGCGAGCCCATGGACGTGATGAAGAAGGAGGCGTGGAAGGGGCTGACCAGGGTCAGCTTCCGCGGCAGCAGATCGAAATAATCCAAAAGCTTCAGGAACCAGACGGCGAATTTGAGCAGCACCCCGGGGATAAAGGAGAAGAGCTTGGCCGTGTTGTCAAAGCTGCTGTCCAGATCCGATACCGCCTTGTTCTTCTCGATGATGGCGTTGATTTTTTGATAGATCTCCGCCGCAGTGTCGTGAGCGTCCAATATGGGCTTGATACAGGTGTCGGGGGAGTCGGGGGACATCTCCTTCTTGACCACCAGGGACATCTCGATATACTCGTCCCTCGCATAGATCTTTTGTCCTGCGATGAACCGGTTGATGGCAGGACGCTGGGAAACCGCCCGCACGTAGGCGGCGATGATCACGTGCATGATGCCGAAGCTCTTCAGGCCTTCCTTTCGCTTTTGCCGGATATACTTCTCGATCTCCGTGATCTCCACCGTGTCTTTAAAAAAGTTGCTGGCGGTGTTCCGGGTCACCATGATATAGGGGGAGACCATGGACATGGCCGTGAGGCTCCGCACTCGCCGCCCGTCCTTTCGATCGCCCCAGCGCTTTTTGAACTTCTTGACTTCCATTTCGTTATGTCTCTCCCACGATTTTCCTATAGTATACCCGCACAAAAGAGCGATTGCAAGGAGGGATTTGGCTCGCTATAATAGAGACAAACGAGAGGGAGGACCTGCCATGGAGATATTGGCTCCTGCCGGAAATGAGCAAAGGCTGATCGCCGCCGTGCGAAGC
>JAZRUD010000389.1:0-5244 GCA_045652385.1 Clostridia bacterium | reverse complement strand
GCGCCGAAGCTGAATAGGAGCAGGGCGTCGCCCATGCAGGCGTAAAAGAGGCCGACCAAAGCGAGGAACTGCCAATCGTGGGCATAGCCGTTGGTCCAGAACCAGAATTGACCGAAGAAAAGGAACAGAGAGGACAGAAGGATCTTGTTGATGGCCCGCCGACGGAAGCTGTCCCCGGTCTCTACGAACAGATACAGTCCCAGCAGAGAAAGATACAGGACGATGAAAACCAGTCTCAAGGCGAGCCTCCTTCATTTTTTGTTCAGTATAGCATGTTGGAAAGCGAAAGAAAAGTGGTATACTGTAGATTAACGGAGGAAAAGCATGCAGCGCGTATTGGATATTGATCTGGATTACTTTTTGACGGACTGCTGTCCGCTGGCAATACCGGGAGAGCGTCCGATACTGAAGGGCCATGAACCCTGGAACGAGGAAGCTGTGCGCTCTTTTTTGGAAACGAACTGCCTGCTCTCCCGAGAGCGCCCCATCCCGGGACGGGTGTTTGAGACCCATGACGGTGCGCTTTGCTATTGGCATGAGCTGATGGCGTGCGGCGCGCTGCGCACGCCCTTTCATGTGACTCACGTAGACGCCCACAGCGATCTCGGCGTCGGCTATCCGGGCCCCGGGTACGTGCTATACAATGTGTTGTCTATGCCGCCGAGCCGTCGATTGGAACTGGATCGATTCTATCGGGAAAAGAAGCTGGATGAGGCCAACTACCTTTTGTTCGCGCTGGCAGCCCGGATCGTAGCTTCTATTGAGAACGTCCGGCGGCCCTTTTCCCATGACGACGTGCCTTCGCGGATTTTAGCTGAGGATGGTACGCATATCCGCCTGCCTCAATCCTTCCCGGAATTGTTCGAGCATAGGAACGGTCCGGAGCCAAGCATGCCATATCGGGAATATAAAAAGGACGGCAGCTTTCTCGCTGACGCCCCCTTTGATTTCGTTTCACTGGCCATCTCGCCCCGTTACGCTCCCCGGGAAGCGGACAAGCTCGTTCCCGTATTCCAAGAGTATATGCTGCTTTAACCCCGGAGCGTCGCCTGATAGAATCCGGCATACTGACCGTTTATAGAAAGGAGCTCCTCGTGGGTGCCCCGTTCACGGATGCCGTGCTCGTCGATGACCACGATCTCGTCCGCGTTCTGTACGGTAGAAAGTCTGTGTGCGATGACCATCGTGGTCCGACCCCGACTCAGTTCGTCGAAGGAGTGTTGGATGTCCGCTTCTGTCAGCGTATCCAGGGCGGAGGTAGCCTCGTCCAGAATGAGCACGGGAGGATTCTTCAGGAACAGCCGGGCGATGGATACCCGCTGCTTCTGACCGCCGGAGAGGAGCATTCCCCGTTCGCCTACGTTGGTCTCGTACCCGTCGGGGAAATTCACGATCCCCTCGTGTATGTGAGCTCGTTTAGCCGCTTCCACCACCTCTGCGTCGGTGGCGTCCAGACGCCCGTATCGAATGTTTTCCAAGATGCTGTCCGCGAACAAAAACACGTCCTGCTGGACGATGCCCACGTTTTCCCGCAGGGAGCGCATGGTCACGTCCCGTATGTCGTGACCGTCGATAGTGATGCTGCCCTCCCGGATATCGTAGAACCTGAGGAGAAGATGACACAGCGTGGTTTTGCCGCCGCCGGAGGGCCCCACCAGGGCCAGCGTCTTTCCGGCAGGGATGGTCAGGTCCACATCCTGCAGAACGTTTTGTCCCTCGCTGTAGGCGAAGGAAACGTGCGAGAAAGCTATGTCGCCCTTCACGTTTTCCAAATCGACGGCGTCAGGCTTGTCCTCGATGGCAGGCTTGGTGTCCATGATCTCCAGGAATCTGGTGAAACCCGCCATGCCGATCATATACTGCTCCGCGAAGGAAGCGAGGCGCTTGATGGGGGACGTAAAGGTAGAGATGTACAGGGTGAAGGTGATGAGGGTCACCGTGTCCAGCTGTTTTTTGTAGATAAGATAGCCGCCGCAGGAGAGGACCGCCACGTTGAACATGGCCAGGAAAAACTCCGTTCCGCTGTTGAAGACGGCCATGATCTTATAGAAATCCTTCCGCGCGGACAGGAAATTCTTGTTTCCCTTCTCAAACTTCTTGATTTCGTATTTCTCGTTGGCGAAGGCCTTGGCGGTCCGCGCGCCGGAGATGGAGCTCTCGATGTCAGCGTTGATCTCGGCCATGCGCTCCTTCACCTGCCGACTGGTGCGCCGCATCTTAAGGCGGGTGTGCATGACAAAATAGACGATGACCGGCAGCAGGATCAGCAGGCACAGAGCCAGCCGCCATTCGATGGTGAACATGGCGATGAAAGCGCCGAGGATGGTCATGGTGGAGATCAGCACATCCTCCGGGCCGTGGTGGGCCAGTTCTGTCACTTCAAACAGATCGTTGGTTATTCGGGAGAGGAGCTTGCCCGTGCGGATCTTGTCATAGAAAGCGAAGGGCAGGGTCTGGATATGGGTGAAGATATCCCTCCGCATGTCCGCTTCAATGAAGGTGCCCAGCCGATGGCCCCAATAGCCGATGACGAACTGCAGGATGGCCCGCATAAGATAGGCGGCGACCAAACAGCTCATGAGCAGCACGAAGATCCGCAAAAGGGCGTTGTCAACAGCCATGGCAGGCAACAGCGTACGCAGAATGTACTGCGTCACCAGCGGGAACGCAACGTCCACGGCAGCGACTACCAGCGCGCAGGATAGATCAAGAATGAAGAGTTTCTTGTGGGGACCGTAATAAGCTAAAAATCGACGCAGTTTTTCCATAGATCCAGTATAACGAAAGGGACAGGGTTTGTCTACGTAAATTATTTAGTAAACGTACATATCTAAAGCCAGCATGAGAAGGTATAAGGTTTGAACGGCAAGGAGCAGCACTTCCATAAAAAGACCACTTGTCCTGTTTTTACAGAGACGATGCAACGATATAGCCAGGGGGAATACCATGGCGAGGTATCTCGGCCCGCTGAGCAGCCAGGTAGCGCCAATGGAAAGCGCGAAGTAGACCAGTCCCCAGAGAAGATAGCTCAGCCGCATTTTGTTTCTGTCCAAACACAGCAACCCTAAAGCGCCAAAACAGCAAAGAAGATTCGGCAGGCTCAGGGAGAGAACGGATTTAAGATCGCCGCTGCTGAGGTACATCAGGGCATACTCCACCTGATAGGCGGCCGTATTGAAGAAGAAGCCCAGCTGCTGGTTCCAGTTTTCACGCTGGTAAGTTAGAAAGGCGAAGGCGTTTCCGGCGACGCGCCAGTTGATGAAAAGATAGATAAGCGTGCCGCAGCAGCCGAGCAGAAGACACCCGATATATGGCGGCAGCAAGCGAAGCACCGCGGATCTGTCCTCTCGGTATGTATCTATAACCACAAGGAGCATTTCGATGAACAGAATACCGAGCAGCAAGATACCCAGCGAACGGGTCAAAGCGGATAACGCCGTGAACAGCGCCGCCAACAAAAACCGTCTTTTGCGAGAATAGTACACGGCGAGAAGCGACAAAAACAGGAACAGGCTTTCGCTCATGGGCACCCGTAGAAAGGCTGCGCCAGGCAGTAGGAACAGCACCCGAGCGCATGCCATGGCGGAAGGACGGTCCATATCGAGACGGAACAATTCATAGGCGGCAGGAAGCAGCGCCAGAGAAAAGAGTTGGGCGGAGAAAAACGCTCCCGCAAAATAGTATTCTCCCCAACTCAGCGCCCGGATGGTCAGGGGATAGAGAGGCATGAACACCAGACGAAGCCGTTCGTCTCCGGTCGGAACGTACCAATCCTTGGCGATGCCCATATAATGGGCTACGTCGGAGCGGTAGTATAATCTGGGGAAACTAGGCAGAAAGCCGATGCCGGGACGAGCGAGCAGATAGATAAGGACGAATTGAAACAGGGTGACGGCGACTCCGAACCGCAGCAGAGCGTCCCATGCCGTCAGGCGATCCGGTTCTATCTCTGAGAACGTGGGTCTAAGTTGTTTTTTATCCGTGAAGCATACGGCGAATCGGCTCAGGGCAGCGGTCGATGTATAAGCGAACAGCCCCGCACTCAACAACGCGAACAAAGCACCCAGGGACAAAAGCTTCGGTTGTTTCGAAAGCCACAGGCAAAAGACGGCGGCGAAAAGAATGGGTATTCCTATGCGGATGATGCGGGCAGCTTTATTCATACTGACAGTATACCACCGAGAGCTGCTTCTGAAAAGAGTCTCGCATACCACGGCATAAATCGCATACAGTGAGATAGAGAAACACGCGGAGGAACGGTATGAGAAACATCTATCGGGATATGGCGGAACGGACGGACGGCGACATCTATATCGCCGTAGCCGGACCTGTGCGCACTGGAAAATCCACCTTTATCAAACGGTTTTCGGAGCTGCTCCTGCTGCCGAATATGGAAAACGAATACGAAAAGGAACGGCTGACGGACGAACTCCCCCAAAGCGGCGCGGGTCGCAGCATCATGACCACCCAACCCCGGTTCGTCCCGGCAGAGGCGGTGAGCGTGACCTTCGAAGAGGGCGTATCCTGCCGCTGCAAGCTCATCGACTGCGTGGGCTATATGGTACCCGGCGCCGTAGGCGATCGGGAAGGGGAGGGGCCAAGAATGGTCACGACCCCTTGGTTCGATCACGATATTCCCTTTTCCCAGGCAGCGGAGGTGGGCACCACTCGCGTCATACAGGAGCATGCTACCATCTCCATCGTTATGACTACGGACGGTTCCATCACAGATCTGCCCCGGGACAGCTACCAGGAGGCGGAGCGACAGGCCATCGAAGCGGCCAAGGAAGCGGCGAAGCCATTCGTGGTGGTGGTGAACAGCACCGATCCCGGCAGCGACGCTGCGCAGGCATTGGCGGAAGATATCCGAGAACGATACGGAGTCATCGCTGTGCCTATGGACGTGAAAAACATGTCCGGTGCGGAGGTCAGGGAGCTTATCACACAGATTTTGTACGCTTTTCCGGTGAAGCTGGTAGAGATCAGCGTTCCGGGGTTCCTGCGGGCGCTGTCGGGGGAAAGTCCGCTTATGGAGGGCGTTTTGTCCCTCCTGAGGGACTTGTCGCCTGAAGTGCAGACCGTGGGCGACTGCGGAAAGCTGGTGGAGGCGATGCAGTCTCTCGAACACTTTAAGAAAGCGGTGTGGGAGGGAGCCGATCTGGGCACGGGCACGGTGACGCTGGCTCTGACGCCGGAGGAAAGTATGTTCTATACCTTGCTCAGCGAAGAAACCGGCGTAGAGAT
>JAZRUD010000388.1:0-1175 GCA_045652385.1 Clostridia bacterium | reverse complement strand
TGGTGGAGCCGGAGCGGGAGAGACCGGGGAAGATGGCGCAGAGCTGGCAAAGGCCCACCACGAGAGCGTTCTGCGGCTTCACGTCAGGGAGATCCTTGTTGCCCTTGGCGATCTGGTCGGACAGGAAGAGGACCACGCCATTGAGGATAAGGATACCGCCCACGATCTTGACGTAGCCTCCCAGGGCCTCCACCTTGTCGTTGAAGAAGACGGCGGCTACCAGGGGCAGGGTGGCGATGATGAGATAGACCAGCATCCGCTCCCGCTCGTCGTATTCCGAAAGACGAAGCTTACCCCGGAAGACCTTGCCCAAAAGACGGAAGAAGGCGGGGATGAGGGGGAAGATATCGGTCCGATAGACGATGAGAACCGCTACCAGGGTGGCCAAATGGAGCAGGATGTCGAAGGTGAAATAGTCGGTGTCCAGATTGGCGGCGCCAAAGATCCCGTGGGCCAGAGCCAGGTGACCGGAGCTGGAGACGGGGAGAAATTCCGTCAGACCCTGAATGATGCCGTAAACGATCGCAGATACTACTGACAAGGCTTGATACCTTCCTTTTTTGCAGTTTTGTGTTGTTTCATATATAGGCGGTTCCCCGTCAAAACAGAACGGAGGCGAGTGTTATGAACGGTTGGTGGCGCAGAGCGTGGCCCTTCGGGCTCCTGGGAGCCGTGGCGGGATTCGTCAACGGCTTTTTGGGCACGGGCGGGGGGATCGTCCTGCTGTTGGGAACGGCGTGGCTTGGTCGCCGGTCGTCCCAAGATCCCCGGGATCGCTATGCCGGGACGGCGCTGGTGATGCTGCTATTGTCGGGCCTTTCGGCCGCCGTGTATTTTGCCACCGGGCGGGTAAAGGCCGAGTCCTTTGCCGGGAGTCTCCTGCCGGCCGCTATCGGCGGGGCGGTGGGAGCGTGGCTTCTCGATCGGATCCCCACGGTGTGGCTGGATCGGATCTTTGCCTGTCTTACGCTGGTGGCGGGAGGACTGCTTCTCCTTCGCTGATCAGCCCTTGGGCGTGGGCACCTCCCCGCGCAGGAAGGCCAGGACCGAGAGATAATCCTCGCTTCCCTCCTCCATGGGATAAGGCTGCCAGGTGGTGGTGGACTTGCCCTCGTACTCGTAGACGGGAATGATGCGAGAGGTCTCCTCCAGGATCATTCCCTCCGAGACGGTGA
>JAZRUD010000387.1:0-1273 GCA_045652385.1 Clostridia bacterium | reverse complement strand
AACTCGGTCCATAAGGACGCCACTATCGCTGCCCTGCGGGGCGGCGCCGACGTGCTTTGCGAGAAGCCAATGGCCATGAACGCCGCCGAGGCCGCCGAGATGAAGGCTGTGGCCGAGGAGACCGGCAAGCTGCTCCAGATCGGCTTTGTCCGCCGCTTCGGCAACGATGCCGACGCGCTCAAGAGCTTCATCGACGACGGCGTGTTCGGCGATATCTACTATGCCAAGGCGACCTATCTCCGCCGCGACGGCTGCCCCGGCGGCTGGTTCGGCGACAAGACCCGCTCGGGCGGCGGTCCCCTCATTGACCTGGGCGTCCACGTCATCGACCTGGTCCGGTATCTGGCCGGTCTGCCCAAGCCGGTGTCGGCCTGCGGCGTGACCTATAACAACTTGGGTCCCAACCGCGCCAAGGGTAAGCAGGACGGTTGGACGGTGGGTGGTGACGCCCCCTACACGGTGGAGGACTTCACCTCGGCCATGATCCGCTTTGATAACGGCCTGACGGTTTCGGTGGAGGCCAGCTTCAACCTGAACATCAAGCACGACGTCGGTAACATCGAGCTCTTCGGCACCAACGCCGGCTGCCGCATTTCTCCCGACGTCGAGATCTACACCCAGATGGCCGGTCGCTTCGTCAACGTCCAGCCCGCTGCCAGCACCGCTCTCTCCTTCAACGGCCTTTTCGAAAATGAGCTCGCCGGCTTCCTGGATGCGGTGGAGGGCAAGGCTCCCTGCCGTGCTACCGCCGACGACGGCCTGCAGCTGATGAAGATCATCGACGCCATTTACGAGTCGGCCGAGACCGGAAAATCGGTGGAGATCCATTAAGATGAAATACTGTGTGAATACCTATAGCTTTGGTGCCTACGGCGCCCCCGACCGTCTCGGCATCTACGGCATGATCGAAAAGACCGCCGAGATGGGCTTCGACGGCATCGAATTTACCGAGAGCGGCTTTCTCAACGCCTCCGACGAGGAGCTCCGTGCCATCGGCGACACCGCCCGCAAGGCGGGTCTTGAGACCGTCAGCCTCTGTGTAGGGGCCGACCTTCTGAACGGCTCGGAGGGCGACCTCGACCGGGAGGTGGAGCGTCTCTGCCGCCTGGTGGACAAGGCAGCCTGCCTGGGTGTCGGCAAAATGCGTCACGACGTGACCGGCGGCGTGGGCGGCAAGACCCACGGCCTGGGCTATGGCGTGGTGCTCCCCCGTCTTTCCGAGGGATGCCGTCGGGTCACCGAATACGCCGCCTCCTGAAGTCGGATCGGAGCC
>JAZRUD010000386.1:0-3715 GCA_045652385.1 Clostridia bacterium | reverse complement strand
GAGCGGTACATCTATCCCAAGCTGGGCCCCGGACAGCTGTGGGAGCTGGCGGCGGAGGAGGTCCGAAACCTGGGCGGCGAGATCAAAATGAACTGTCCCGTGACCGCCCTGGAAACGGCTGACGGCCGGATCATGGCCGTTCGGTACCGGGAAGCGGGGGAGGAGAAGCGTCTCATCGGCGACGCCGTGTTTTCCTCCATGCCCGTAAGGGAACTGGTCGACGGTCTCACCGGCACAAAGGTGCCTGAGGACGTGCGCGCCGCGGCGGACACCCTGCCCTATCGGGACTTCATTACCGTGGGACTTCTCGTCAAGGATCTTCTGATTCAAAACGACACCGGACGCCTGACCGTCAAGGATCGTGTCCCCGACTGCTGGATCTACGTACAGGATAGGGACGTGAAATTGGGTCGTGTCCAGATCTTCAACAACTGGTCCCCCTATATGGTGAAGGACCCGGAGAACACCGTGTGGATCGGCCTCGAATATTTCTGCGACGAGGGCGACGACCTGTGGTCCAAATCCGAACGGGAGCTCATCGACCTGGGCACGCGGGAGATAGAACGCATCGGCATCGCCCGGGCCGCGGACGTACTGGACGCCCACGCTGAACGGGTGAAGAAGGCCTATCCTGCCTATTTCGACGGCTATGCCCATATGGATCGGATCGTTCGCTTCCTGGACGGATTCGAGAACCTCTATTGCATCGGCCGCAACGGGCAGCATCGGTACAACAATATGGACCACTCCATGGCCACCGCCTTTGCCGCCGTGGAAATCCTGGAGGGCGGTGGCGGCGACAGATCCGCCCTGTGGTCGGTGAACACGGAGCAGAGCTATCATGAGCAAAAGACGGCGAAGGGATGAACCTTTTTGGGGAGAAACCGTTTCTGCGCTTGCAAAAGCCGTCTATTCAGCGTACAATACTACTATCAACCGAAGGAGGCGTATGAATTGATCGAAATCATCTGTGGAGAAAAGGGGACCGGCAAGACCAAGAGAATCATTTCTCTGGCCAACGATGTTTCCGACAAAGCGAAGGGCAGCATGGTCTTCATCGACGACGACAACAGCTATATGTACGATCTGGGGTACAGCATTCGGTTCATCAACGTCGCGGACTACGCTTTGAATGACCCTGACATGTTCCTGGGCTTCCTGTGCGGCCTGTGCGCGTCGGATTTCGATTTGGAGTATGTATTCGTGGATCGTTTCGAGAACGTGATCAAGGCTGAATTGGACGAGCTCAAAGGGTTCTTTGAGCAGCTCGATAAACTGGCGGGCCAGCATTCTCTCCATATCGTTCTTTCCGTAAGCAAGGGCGAAGAGATCCTTCCCGAGTTCATGCGTCCCTATATACAGGAGTGACCTTTTTCATCCATGGAAGAAACCCGCTTGACCTTTGAAACCGTTCCTGTGACACCGAACAATAGGAGCCGTCGGGTCAGCGTATGGCTTTGTGTGCTGTGCGCTGTGCTGGCGGCTGCTTTTGGCATACTCTTTACCTCCCTCTACTACGTGAATCGGTTCGCTGAGCTGGAGCCCGTATCGGAAGCCATCGAGCTGGTGAAGAAGAACTACTATTTCTTCGACGAGAAGACCAAAGAGAGTATGGTCACCGGCGCGCTCAAGGGCCTCTCCTCCTACATGGGGGACGATTATGCCGAGTATTATACCAAGGCGGAATTTGAGGAGCTCCTTACCAGCAATTCGGGCAATTTCATCGGCATGGGCGTGCTGGTGTCCGATCAGGGGAACAGCACCTTTATCATCACCGAGGTTTATGACAACACCCCGGCCCAGGAAGCGGGCATTCTGGCAGGCGATCAGCTCATCCGTGCCAACGGCGAGCCAGCCGAGGGGAAGGACCTCACCGAGTTTCTGACGTTCATCACCCACGAGGAGGGGGACGTGAACACCGTCGTGGTGCTTCGAGACGGCCGGGAGCTGACCTTCACCGTCACCATGCGTCAGGTCTATTCCCCCTACGTAACCCATAAGATGCTGGACGACGCCATCGGATACATCTATATCTCCGGCTTCCACGGCCAGTGCGTCCGGGAGGTAAAGGACGCTCTCGCCGATTTGAAGGAGCAGGGCATGGAGGCCCTGGTGCTGGACGTGCGGGACGATCTGGGCGGGTCGCTGTCGGACGTGTGCGACATCGCGGATATCTTCCTGCCCAAGAACAAGGTCATCACCACGGTGCGCAGCCGCGTCAATAAGGAAGTCGTCTATCGCACCCATTTCGACGGCGTCGACATGCCCATCGCTATGTTGGTCAACGGCTATTCCGCTTCCGCCAGCGAGCTTCTTTCCGGAGCGCTGAAGGACAACGGCGCGGCGGAGCTCTTCGGCACGGTCACCTTCGGCAAGGGCATCGTGCAGACTTTCTTCGACATCAACTTTGGGCGGGACGGCACCATCAAGTTCACCACGGACGCTTATTATACCCCTTCCGGGGTGTGCATCCAGGGTACGGGTATCACGCCGGACCACGTGGTGGAGCTGCCCGAAGGGTTGACCTATTACAACATTCCTTCCATTCCCTATGAGAGCGACACTCAGCTGCAGGCGGCGGTGGAATACCTCAAGGGTCTGGACCGCTGATCCGCGTCATTCAGCCGCCGGGAGGCGGCTTTTTTCGGGAGAGAGCTTATGGACGCTTTCGTGAACGACATACGGCTCTTCTATGAGCAATACGGAGAGGGGCGGCCCCTGGTGCTTCTGCACGGCAACGGCGAGGATCATACCATCTTCGACGAAGCCGTGGGGGTCCTGGGAGAGCACTTTACCTGCTTCGCTATCGACAGCCGGGGCCATGGGAACAGCGACATGGTGGACGAGCTCCACTACGAGGACATGGCCTCAGATCTTTTGGCCTTTCTGGAGGAGATGGATCTATGGGACGTGGCCCTCTGCGGTTACTCCGACGGAGGCATCGTGGCCCTGATGGCGGCTCGATGGACGGACAGGATCACGGACCTCATCGTCTGTGGCGCCAATACCCGACCCCGGGCTCTGAAGCGACGGGCCTATATGGAAATCCGCTGGGAAAATCGGCAGGACCCCAACATCTACAATTCCATTTTGCTGACGGAGCCCCATATCCCGGCAGAGGATCTCCGGGCTATCCAGGCACGCACGTTGGTGGTGGCGGGGAGCCGGGACATCATCCGGGAGCGGAATACCCGTTTTATCGCCGAGACCATCCCCGGGGCAGAGCTTATGATCCTGCCGGGGGAGGACCACGGCAGCTACATCAACCACAGCGATAAGATCGCCTATATCATTCTGGATTTCTGTCAATAGGAAAGGAGCCGACTATGGATTGCGTCATCAAAGATATTTCCCTCTATCCCTCCGGGGAAAACAAGATCGAATGGGTCCGGCGGAATATGCCCCTCTTGAACGGCATCCGGACCGACTTCGAGCGGGAGAAGCCCTTCCGGGGGCTCACCGTGGGCTTGTCGATCCATCTGGAGGCCAAGACTGCCTATCTTTGCCGGGTCCTGCAGGCGGGCGGCGCTGACATGATCGTCACCGGCAGCAACCCGCTGTCCACCCAGGACGACGTGGCGGCGGCACTGGCCCATGGGAACGGGGAGAGCGCGCCCATGCACGTGTACGCCCTTCACGGCTGCACGGCTGAGGAATACGAGCAGAACATCGATCGGGTCCTTCGTCATAAACCGGATATCCTTATCGACGACGG
>JAZRUD010000385.1:0-3858 GCA_045652385.1 Clostridia bacterium | reverse complement strand
ATCACGTCCTTCTTCCGATCCACCAGGTACACGAACCCGTCCGCGTCCATCTTGGCCATGTCCCCGGTCCGAAGCCAGTCGCCCATGAGGGACTCGCGAGTGGCCTCCGGGTTCCGGTAGTAGCACTTCATGACGCCGGGGCCCTTCACGAGCAGCTCGCCCACCTCCTCGGGGACCGTGTCCTCGTTTTTGTCGTTGACCACCCGGATCTGCCAGCCGTAGCCGGCTTTGCCGATGGCCCCCAGCTTATGGAGATTCTCCATCCCAAGATGCACGCAGCCCGGGCCGATGGACTCGGAAAGGCCGTAGTTCACGTCGTACTGATGCTTGGGGAACACCTTCAGCCACCGCCGCACCAGGGAGGGCGGCACGGGCTGAGCGCCGATGTGCATGAGCCGCCACTGGTCAAGCTCGTAGTCGCTGAGCTCCAACGCGCCGGAATCGAGGGCGTCCAGGATATCCTGGACCCAGGGCACCAGGAGCCAGACGATGGTGCATTTCTCCTCGCTGACGGTCTGGAGCACCCAGTCGGGCCGCACGCCCCTGAGGAGCACCGCCCGGCTGCCGGAGAGGAGGCTCCCGAACCAGTGCATCTTGGCGCCGGTGTGGTAGAGGGGCGGGATGCAGAGGAACACGTCGGCGTGGGTCTGCTGATGGTGGGCTTGCTCGCAGACGGCCGCGTGCATCAGCGCCTTGTGGGCGTGGAGGATGGCCTTGGGGAAGCCCGTGGTGCCGGAGGAGAAGTAGATGGCCGCGTCGTCGTCCTCGGTGAGTTCCACGGCGGGAGCCCGGCTGGAGCAGAACTCCACCAGCCTGTCGTAGCTGTCCGCGAAGGCGGGCACGTCCTCGCCCACGTAAAAGAGGGTCTTCACCCGGGAGAGGCGGGGGAGGGCGGAGGCCACCCGCTCCGTGAACTCCGGCCCGAACACCAGCACGGATACCTCGGCGAGGTCGCCGCAGTAGGCGATCTCCTCGTCGGTGTACCGGTAGTTCATGGGCACGGCCAGAGCCCCGGTCTTGAGGATGCCGAAGTAGATGGGCAGCCATTCGAGGCCGTTCATGAGCAGGATGCCCACCTTGTCGCCCTTCTTCACGTTCCGGGTCAAGAGAAGGTTCGCGAACCGATTGGCCTTGGTGTCGAACTCCCGCCAGGTCATGTCCCGGCGATAGCGGCCCTCGGCGCTGGTTTCGATGAGGGTATATTCCCGCCAGGTCATCTCCGCGGCGGGGCGGGCGGCGGGGTTGATCTCCACCAGGGCCACCTCGTGGGGGAAGAATTTGGCGTTCTTTTCCAGTGCTTCCGTAATGAGTTCCATGCTTATCTCCATGCAGCGACGAAATTTAGTATATAGTATCATCCTTTTCCGACAAACACAAGAGAAAAGTTTGCTTTCGATAAACGGAAAAGAATTATCGAAAAACGATAAAAACAGATTGACAAACAATGAATCCGGTGATATGGTATAGCCAACGAAAAACAAAGGAGCTATCCTGTCATGCCCAAGATCAGTAAAAACGCCTCCGTGACATTGTCCCTCGTCTGCTGCGGGATCGGCTTTGTCGGCCTCGTCGGCATCGCCGTGCTGCTGGCGGTCCTGCTCGCCCGGGGGGACACCTTCCTCTTCGGGGAGGGCGCTGCCCGCAAGTGGATGGCCCTGCGCTACTTTTTGCTGCTCATCCCCGTGGGGGTGGCCAACGGCTTTTTGGTGAAGCTCCTGCTGCTGGTCCGAAAGCACCTGGTGTTCACGGACGGAGCGGTATCGTGCCTGCGCACCATCAGCTGGTGCTGCTTCATCGAGGCGGCGCTGCTGCTGATCACCACCCGGGTGTATTTCCCCGCCCATATAGCGGCGGCCTTCGTGGCCGGGTTCCTGGGGTTGGTCCTGCGGGTGGTCAAGAACGTGATCGAGGAAGCCGTGGCCCTGAAGGCCGAAAACGACTTCACCATCTGAGGGGAGGGGAGCGCCATGATCGAAGTGAATCTGGACGTGATGATGGCCAGGCGCCGCATGAGCCTGAACGAGCTCTCCGACCGGGTGGGCATCACCGTCGCCAACCTGTCCATTCTGAAGAACAACAAGGCCAAGGCCATCCGTTTCTCCACCCTGGACGCCATCTGCCGGGAGCTGAACTGCTCCGTGGCGGACATTCTGGAATACCGGGAGGATAGATAGTATGGAAGAAATGCGACCCGATGTGATCGAACAGCCGCCGGTTCCGGCGCAGCCTGTTCCCGAGCCTGCGGCCGCCGAGCCTGCGGCGGCCGAGCCGATCCTGCCCGCAAAGCCCCCCGTGCCCCTGCGGGACCGGGTGCTGGCCTTCGCTTTGCTGGCCCTGGGCTACCTGGTCTGCCGGTTCCAGATTTCAGAGCATCCCCTGCTGGGCCTTCTGTATGGCCTGGTCCTCTTCGGCCTGACCCTGTGGCATTTTCGGGGCCGGGCGGAGAAGAAAGCCCTGAACGTCTGGGCGATAGGCCTCCTGTTCCTCCTCAGCCACCTGTTGACCGACAACGGTCCGGTCCGCTTCTTCGCCCGGTGGTTCGCGGTGCTCCTCTGGGGGTACGGCGTCTACTGCGCCGGAGGCAACTCCGCCGAGGCACGGCTGGGGGACCTGCTGGCGCCGGAAGCGTTCAAGGCGGATTTCCTCATGCCCTTCTCTGCGCTGGGCGCCTTTTTCAACGCCGCGTTCGACCGGGGCAGCGGCAAGCGCAAAGGGATGAAGACCGTTTTGCTGGTGCTGCTGGGCCTGGGGCTGGCGCTCGTGCCAGTGCTGATCGTGGTGAACCTGCTGCAGTACGACGCGGCCTTCACCCGGCTACTGGAAAGCATCTTCTCCAGGGATCTGCCTGAGGAGATATTCAGGCGCATCCTGTATCTCCTGCTGGCGGTGGTCATGGCGACCCTGCTCATGAGCTGCCTTTTCGGCAGCCGGGAACACCGCATGAGCCGGGTGCTGGATCAGGAGGCCGTGGCGGCGTTCCGCATCCGCCGCCGGTTCGTGCCCCTTCTCGTCAGCGCCGCCATGCTCGTGCCGCTGCTGCTGATCTACGGTCTGTTCTTCTTCTCCCAGTGGCCCCTCTACACCTCGGCCTTCACCGGCGTGCTGCCCCAGGGCTACACCTACGCCGACTACGCCCGGGAGGGGTTCTTCCAGCTCTGCGCAGTCTGCGCCATCAACGGCCTGCTGTATCTGCTGGTCAGCCTGTTCACCCAGCGGCAGGGCGAGGGCGTTCGCCGGGCGCTGCTCACCGTTCTGTGCCTGTGCAGCCTGATCCTGGCGGCCACGGCCTTCTCCAAGATGGTCCTGTACATCCAAACCTACGGCCTGACCCCCCTCCGGGTGTACTCCAGCTGGGCCATGATCGTTCTGGTGGCGGCCTTCCTTCTGGCCCTTCTCGGCGCCTACTGGAAGAAGCTGAACATCACCCGGGCCCTGTTCTTCCTGTTCGTGTGCATGTTCGGATTCCTGTGCCTTTGCGACACCAACGCCCTCATTGCGGACTACAACGTCCGGGCCTATGAGGAAGGGCGTCTCGACGCCGTGGACACCACGGTCTTCTGGGACCTGGGCGACTCCGCCGCCCCCGCCGCCGCCCGGCTGGCGGGGGATACAAAATATGGGCAGGCGGCCAGGAACTTTCTGAGTCGTCACGGGAAACGGTCCGCGTTCAACGCCCTCTGCCACGGCGTTCCCGGCCTGAAGGCAAGATCCGTCTGTGAGCCCTATTGGCATGAAGCGGCCGTAGTCCACGTGCGGATCGAGACGGAGGATGAGTTTTCTGCCCTGAGCTGCCAGTACTATTATGGGGGCGACCGCATCGAACACGACGCGGGGAGCTGCATGAACGCCGATAACACC
>JAZRUD010000384.1:0-9715 GCA_045652385.1 Clostridia bacterium | reverse complement strand
AATTGTCAATGGCCTTCATAAGACCGATGCAGCCCACCTGGAACAGGTCGTCTGACTGCTCCGAACGATTGGAAAACCGCTGGATCACCGAAAGCACCAGGCGAAGATTACCCGTCACCAGCTTCTCTCGCGCCGCTGCGTTCCCTGACTTTGCCTGTTCCAGCAGCAGACGCATCTCACATTGGCTGAGCGTGGGCAGCGTAGACGTGTCCACGCCGCAAATCACTACTTTATTCAATCAACGATCCCTTTCTTCCTGCATATCCCCCCTGCACAGGATGTCCCGAAACGATCCTGTTCAATCACACAGTTGCATGAAGAGAGAAACCTGTGCTATACTCTGTGTCGATGAAGCGTGAAAAGGAAGAAAAACGTCGAAAACGCATACTATACGAATCCATTCGAACGGCTGTCGCCACGCTGTTGCTGCTGGCGGTCAGTCTGCTGACATTCGCCTGGTTCCACCACGCACGGCCTAAGGAACGCATGAGCGCCGGATTGTACACCGCCACGCCCACACCCTTCCTTTCCCAAATCGTGGATAAAGGAAATTCAACGCCAGCGCCTTCCGCTGAAGCGGATGCGCCTCCTGCGACGCCTGAGCCCACACCGGTATTTGTTCCATGGATAGAGAAATACGCCGATCAGTTCACTGAATCGATCGTTTCCGACGAGCAGGGGTATTCCAGCCCGGACCTGGCCGTTCACATCACGAAAGTCCAGTACGGCAAGGCGAAGACCGCCATGTACTATCTGGCCGACATCTATCTTACGGACGTGTTCCAATTCGAATCCGTCCTGGCTAAGGACCGATTCGGCACCGGGCTTCGGGAAAGCGTGAAGGATATGGCTCAACGGAGCGGCGCGCTTTTGGCCATTACCGGGGATACCTACGGCAACCAGGATGCCGGCATCGTGATCCGAAACGGCATCGTCCATCGGCAGGAAAAGAGCACCTTCGATATCTGCGTCCTCTATTACGACGGGACCATGCGCACCTTTTCTCCTGAGGATTTCTCTCTGGAGCGGGCTATCGCAGATGGCGCGTATCAGGCCTGGAGCTTCGGACCGTTACTCTTGGACGAGCAGGGGCAGCCCATTCCGGACGAAAAGCTGAACACCAGCAAGAACATCCGCCGCGCCAACCCTCGAGCCGGCATCGGATACTATGAGCCGGGTCACTACTGCTTCGTGGTGGTAGACGGGCGGACCGACGACGCCTCCGGGCTCACGCTGGAGCAGTTCTCCCAGCTGTTCGCGGATCTTGGGTGCAAGGCCGCCTACAATCTGGACGGAGGCCGGTCTGCGGAAATGTACTACAGCGGCAGCGTACTCAACGATCCCTACAAAGGCGGGCGTTCCGTCAGCGACTGCCTGATCATTCGTGAAACCTTCGGAAAGGAGCCCTAAATGCGTCTGTTCGTAAAAGCTTTACAGGCCGTTCTCATAGTTCTGGCCATCATGATGATGATCTTTCTGGTGCTGGACGGGTTCAATCCCACCATGAACTTTCTGCGCAACGGCATCACTAAGGGGCTGTTGTGGGCGTTCTCATTCCTCGCTCTCTCAGACGGGCTGCTCATCATGGCTTCTGTGATCAACGGCCGTTTCCGCACGGGCAAGAGGAAGCATAAACACGCCGCCCACGACGAAGAATAATCCCCATGGTCTCCCTTCTGTTTTCGATCCTAATGGGCGCCGTCATCGGCTTCGGGACCAACGCCTTGGCGGTGGAGATGCTCTTTCGCCCTTTTATGCCCAAATATATCGGGAGGCGAAGGCTTCCCTTCACACCCGGCCTCATCCCCAAGGAGCAGGGCCGAATAGCGGAAAGCCTGGGGGACCTGATCGAAAAAGAGCTGTTTTCTCTCGAAGTCGTGTCTGAAGCGCTGGATACCCCTGAGGCAAAAGCAGCCGTTGGGGCCTGGCTCGATCATCTTTTCGATTCGGCTTCTGCCACACAGAAAACCCCTCGCGAACTGTTGGTTCAGACCTTTGGCGAGGAAACATACATACGAAAAAGAGAAGAGTTTTCTTCTCTTCTCTGCACCTATCTGGTCAAAAAAGCGACCCAGGCGAAACTGGGTGAATCCTTCGCCCGGCAGCTCTCCCATCGGACCGATGAAAAGCTCCCCTTCCTCCGCAGCGGGAGTCTGGAAGACGTGTACGTGAACACCTTGGGCAAGCTCATCGACCGGGAGCTGGAAAAGAGCCTGCCTGCAATCATTCAGGAATATGTATATAAGGAGGCCGGAGCATTTCTGGGCACGCCTCTTTCCGTGACCATCCGGAAACACGAGCAGGAGCTGCCGAAACTGAAGGACAACCTGCTTGGGCTCATCCACGCGGCTGTTCAGGGCGCCTTGCCCCAGCTTCTGAATTCCGGCGAAATCAAGCGGCTCGTGGTCACACGCATCAATTCCCTCCAGCCGAAGGAGCTGAACGAGATGCTCAGGACGCTGATGAAAAAAGAGCTCGCCTCTATCGAATGGCTGGGCGCGCTCCTGGGCGGCATTCTGGGTGCCGTCACCTATTTCGCCGGAAGGCTTTTCTGATCTTTTTTATTCCTGCAGATCTGTCACATGCTGTAAAAGGACAGCCGTGGTCAACGCGCCCACGCCGCCCTTGAAGGGGCACAGGTTTTCCACGACGGGGGCGACCTCCTCTTCGACGGCGTCCCCGCCCACATTGATGAGCGTCTGTCCCGGGCGCACACAATCCTTAGTGACAAGACCCTCCCGACCTGTGGCGCAAACGAGGATATCCGCCTGACGGCAGATCTCCGGCAGGTTTTCCGTCTTGCTGTGGCACAGGGTCACCGTGGCGTTCCGATCGAGCAGCAGCATGGCCAGAGGCCGCCCCACTGTCAGGGATCGGCCCAGGATCACCGCATGCTTGCTCGAAACAGGTACACCGTAATAGTCCAGCAGACGCACGCAGGCTTCCGCCGTGCAGGGTGTGTTGCGGGGGTAGATCTTCATGCCGCCTTTATAGAGGGTCGAAAAGCTGTCCTCGCCCGTTCCGTCCACATCCAGCTCGGCAGGTATCCGAATAGGAAATTGGGTCTTGCTGAGGACGATCATGCCGCCCAGTTTTTCTTCAGGCAGGTCTGTTCCTTCCGACAGGGGGCGGGCATAGACCGGGATACCGTGAGTCTCCCCTGCCCGCTGAATGCTCCTCAAATACCAGCCGGCAGGCTTGTCCTCGGGATCGTAGAGGGCGAACAGGCCCGGGACATCCGCCGCCGACCAAACCCGTTCATGGATACTCGCATAGAGCTGCTCTGCAGGCTGTTTTCCGGTGAGCAGCATCAGGCTTCTTCCTCCAGAAGGCAGACTTCCTTGAAGTAGGGCAGCTCCTCGATCATATGGCAGAAGTCGTGCCACTCGGTGAGCTTGTGATCTTTCCTGGACCAATACATATGGAGCAGTACCTCGTAATTGAGCTGGACCGTTGCCCGCATGCAGTAGCCCTCGGGCAGCAGTTCGATGAGCGCCCGCCAGTACTTCTTCTCCTTTGTGGCGTTGAAATCAAGGCGCAGCTGTTCGCAGGCTGCGATAACGGCGTTCAGAGCGTCCTGGGCATAGGGGATCTCGTCGATGCCGTCGTGGGCGAAATCCGCCGTGGTGAAGGTCTTGGAATGGATCTTGTGCATCTTGGAGCAGGAGTTGCGGACCGTGCCTACCTTGTAGGTGTCGAACTCGAACCACCAAGGCTGCATGGCTGTGATGTCCATGCTGACGTTAATCATCCTCAGATACTTTCTGTGATCGCTGCCGGCCTTCCTGAGCCGCTTCATCAAATCGAGATCATTGGGGCCGATCTGAGCGATCTCCTCTCCGTTCTCATAGGTGATGGTACTGTCGCTTTTTTTCCAGCTGTTCAGCGGATTGCGCATGCCCCTGATGGCTGCGGCGAAGCCGGAGACGCAAATGTTTTCGATCTTGATCATTTTGTGTTCCCCCTCCTTATATCGTAAGTTTTACAGCAATTTGCTCCTAAGCGTTTCTGCCGATATGGGTGAAAGCAGCCCCAGCGGCACGTCAAATGCGGTAAAGCACCCGGTTTTGCCCTGCTCGCGGAGCCGACAGCAGGCTCGGCCGAAGGCTGCCATGATGGCGCCGGTGAACATGGGATTGGAATCCAACTCCAGCTTGAATTCCATGAGAGACGAATACTGTCGCTCCTCACCCAGCTTGCCGCTGCGGATCACGAAGCCGCCGTGAGGCATGGCGGCATGCTCCGCCGCCATCTCCTCCGCCGAGATGAAATGCACCGTGGTGTCATATTCATCGAAATAGTTGGGCATGGCAACGATCTCCTGTGCCACCCGCTGAGGATCGGCCCCTTCCTTCAGCACCACGTATACCTCCCGAGTGTGCTTGTCCCGAGCGGTAAAACCGCTTTCTCCCTTGCGTACGGCGTTCATGGTTTTCTGCACAGGGATAGTATACTGCCGGGCGTCCGCTACGCCTTCCACGCGCCGGACTGCGTCGGAATGGCCCTGGCTCACGCCGGGTCCCCAGAAGGTGTCTCCTGCGCCTTCCGGCAAAATGGATACCCCCAAAAGCCGTATCATGGAGAACAAGCCCGGGTCCCATCCGGTGCTGATGATCGCCGCGGTCCTTCCCTCCTTCGCCGCTGAATCAACGTTGGCGAAGTGCTCCGGGATGCGGGCGTGGGTGTCGAAGGTATCCACCACGCAATACCGCCGTGCCAGCTCCGGGGTCTGCACGGGCAGGTCCGTGGCGCTGCCGCCGCACAGCAACAGCACGTCCGCCTCCGCTTCCTGTTCCATAAGAAAAGAGACGGGAAACACCGGTGTGTCCTCCCGCAGCGGATGCACTGAATCGGGGGCGCGCCGGGTGTAAATACCCGTCAGAACCATATCTTCGCTCTGCAGAACGGCGGATTCGGCCCCCCGCCCCACGTTGCCGTAGCCAACGATGCCAACTCGGATCATACCTGCACCTCTTTTTTACCTTGGTATTGGAAACAGTATATAATCTTATCGCGGCAAAGTCAATCGTCTGTCCGTTATCCCTCCGTCAGGATCGGCACGGCGAAGGGCGCCTCAGCTGTTACGCGTCCATCCCCGGTGAGCGGAATCGGCGTTCCCAGATAGGTCGGTTTCGGCTTGAAAGCGGCAAAGAACACGTCCTTGACCCGTGCCAAAGTCTCCCTGGCCTCGAAATACCGGATCCTTTGATACGGCTCCCTGTCTGCCTCCACCCCATACGCGTCCATATCCATCTTGCCTGCCAGAAATACGGCACGGGACAAATGATATCGCTGGGTGACCACCACGCAACTCTCAGCTCCGAAGATGGTCGCGGCGCGATACATGGTCTCGTATGTGGAAAAACCGGCATGGTCCAAGAAGATATCCTTCTCCGGCACACCCTGCTCGATGGCGTAGGCTTTCATGGCAGTGACTTCGTCATAGTCTGCCTTTCCGTGATCCCCGGAGAGCAATAGCCGGTTGGAAACGCCGGCACGATACAGGTCGATGCCCGTGTCCATCCGATCCTTCAGCACGGTGCAAAGGGTTCCGTCTTTATAGACCCTGGCGCCCGGCACGATGATGCAATCCACCCCTCGATCTGACAAAGCGTTGGGCCATACGATCTTTGGCGCGGCAATGGATTTCACTTGTATATTGGCAAATATCGTAAATGCGCATGCCGCCAAGCAAATCCGGCAGCATATCCGCATCATCCGTTTCAGCATTTTCCTCACTCCTCTCGTCCTGTGCAGCATATCATCCATATTCGGACAAATTGCGTCATAAATTCGTACAAAACGCGGAATGAGTTTTAACAAAAAGAAAACCGCCCTGACGGCGGCTCAGAATAAAAGATTTCGCATATCCTTGGGCATAGGTGAACAGCATTCGATCCGTTCTTCGGTCAGCGGATGGGTAAAAACAAGACGGTGGGAATGCAGGGCCGGCCGATCGATTGCTTCCGACCGTGTCCCGTACAGCCAGTCCCCCGTCAGCGGATAGCCCACATACGCCATATGGACCCGCAGCTGATGGGTACGGCCGGTCTCGGGCGACAGGTGAAGCAGAGTCCTGCCATGAGCTGTGCATTGCGTCCTATAATGTGTCAGGCTTTTCGAACCGTCTGGCCGAACACAGTGCCGATAGGAGGAGCCGTCAGCAAGACCGATAGGCGCGTTCACGGTACCGGAAGGCGGCGTGACGATGCCGTCCGCCACCGCCAGATACTCCCGGCAAAATTCGTGCGTGTGAAGCCGCCGTTTCATAAGCTCGTGCATATAGCCGCTTTTGGCCACCAGCATCAGTCCCGTGGTCCCCTTGTCCAGTCGACTCACGAAGTGGGGATAATCCCCTGTAGAGAGATATGAAAGAAGCCCCTGTTCGATGCTTGCCTCCGCCGGGTTTTTCGTTGGATGCACCGGCACATGAGGCGGCTTGTCCAGCACCAGCAGGCACTCGTCCTCAAAGACAACTGTAAGCTCCATCTCAACGGGCTCGAGATGTTTGGCCGCCTCCCGGTCCCCTACGTCCACCGAAATCACGTCCCCCGTTTGCAGCACGTAGGTAGAGTATACCCTTTGTCCGTTGACACAAATGCCCATCTCCCGTCGCTTTAGCCGGGACAGAAGCCCGCGGGACACCTGCAGGCGATCCTTCAGGATCGTTTCGACCCGCTTTCCGGCATCCTTTTCTGTTGCCTGATAGGTCAGGATCCGCATGTGTCCAATGCTGCCAAAAGCTCCTCGATCAGCGGCAGTTTCCTTTCTTCCGGCATAAAGGACGCGCGAACGCTGTTGATGTTGCAGCGTATTATGTCCTGCAGAGTGAGGCCCATGTGTTCGATGCAGCGGTCATATTCCTTATCGAGGTCGATATCGGAGAGGATCATGTTGTCCGTGTTGATGGTGCAGCAAAGGCCCATATCTATGAGCTGTTTCAGCGGATGGGCCTCAAAGGAGGGACGGGTGCTGCATTGGATGTTGCTGGTGGGGCAAACCTCCAACGTGACGCCGTCCCGGATGGCACGGGCGCACAAGCTCCTGTCCTCGAAGATGTGATGGCCGTGACCGATGCGCTTCGTGCCGAAGTTCAAGGCCGCTTCCACAGTCTCCGGTCCCTGGCTGTCCCCGGCATGACAGGAGAAGGGAACGCCCAGCTCTTTGGCTAAATCAAACACCGGCGCGAATCCGGAGAGCGGCGTCACTCCCTCCGCGCCGGCCAGGTCGATAGCGACCACGCCTTCATGCAGCGCGCGAGCCGCTTCGCGGACCGTCTGCAGGTTCTGCTCCATATTGATATGGTAATCGCCTATGCACATGGCGCACAGGATCACGCCGATGTCTATGGAGGGATATTCCGCCATGCCCCGCTTCACGCCGCACAGGACCGCCTCCACGGCGTCCCGCTGAGTCAGTTCCTTTCTCAAATGGAGCTGAGGTGCAAAACGTATTTCCGCATACCGAAGTCCCTGTCCGGCCAGGAGCCGCACCAGCTCATAAGCCGTGCGCTCAAGCGCCGGCTTATCCTGCAATATCTGCAGAGGCATCTCGAATCGTTTCAGGTATTCGTTCACGCTGCGGCAATCCGCCGTCACCACGATAAACCGGCGAAACGCTTCCAGGCTGTCCGCCGGAAGGGTGATGCTCCGTTCCCTCGCCATTTCCCATGCGCTTTCCGGCAGCATGGACCCATCCAGATGCAGGTGCAGATCGACCTTGGGAAACCTGTATTTGCTCATTCGCTTTGCTCCTTATCTCGTATTATTATGTATTGTACCATATCCTCCCTGGTCTTGTCATGGGTTTTTACTGCCTTGACACAGAAAGGAAATTAGGTATAGTATATTGCCGAAAGAGATCACTTTCTCCATACTTACAGAAAGGACAACTACCATGCATTGCATCCATTGCGGCGCGCTTCTTCCGGAAGGCGCCAAATTCTGCACCTCCTGCGGTCTTCCCGTTCAGGTCGCTCCCGCAGCGCCCGAGCAGCCCGTCATCGAGGAACCGATCGAGACGCCTGCTCAGGAAACCGCAGAAGCGACACAGCCGTCCTTCAACGCTTCCGAAGGGTACAAGGCCGCCAACACGCAGCTGCCTCCCTCCTATTCCAATCCCAATTACTCCTCTCAGGCAAAGGTGAACTACACCGTCCCCGCCTCTTCCACCAGCAACGGTCTGGCCATCTCCGGGTTCATCTGCTCGCTGATCTTCATTCCCATCGGCCTCGGCATCCTGTCCGCCATCGCCGGCCTCATTCTGAGCATCATGGGAATGAGCAACGCCAAGAAGCTGCCTGGGAACAAAGGCCATGGGCTCGCCCTGGCCGGCACGATCATCAGCGCCGTTCGTCTGGCTCTGCTGGTCATCATCATAATCGCACTGTTTGCGCTCATGGTGCGGGGCGTCGGTCACCTGGGCCATGAAATCATCTCCAATTGGTCGGAGTACGTCCCCTACAGCTACTGATTTGCTTCCGCATCAAAAAAAGCCCTTACTGGGCTTTTTTGTTTTCCTCGATCTTTCGCTTTGTATCCTGCAGCATCTGTTCCCTAAGCGCCGTCAAATAGGGGGAGAAGGCCGCCTGATCGAAACCGTAGGTCATATTCAGCTCGTACTCACGGGGGATCCAGGTGGAGAGGGGTGCTTCGTTGTGCTGAAGGACTGCCTCCATCTTGTCCAGCGCTTTGTAGATTTTTGCCTCCTGGGTTTGCAAGGCCTCCATTTCCGCATACAGATCGCGCATTCGGATCGAATACGGTTCCGGCAGGGACCTGACCCACGCTTCCAAAAGCTGCTCCTCCCGCTCCTCGTCCGCATTCGTTTTCAAAAACGTAGGGATGTCCCCCGTAAAACATTCTCCCAGGTCGTGGATGAGGCACATTTCCATGACCTTGTTCATATCCGCCTCCGGGAACTCGTCCCGCAGGAAGAACGCCATCAGCGTGATGCGCCAGCTGTGTTCCGCCACGCTCTCCCGCCGACCGCCAGAGGAGTAGCCGTGCCGCACGGCGTCCTTCAGCCGCTCTGCTACGTGCATCACGTTCAAAAACTCTTGGACCTCCATCCCGCTCCTCCTTACATCCTGTCCAGAAATGCAGCGCCGATCGTCCCTGCGTCGTTTCCCAGCGTCGCCCGCAAAATGGGCGGCACGCCGATAATGTCCGAAGCGAACACGTATCGAGGCAGCAGCGCGTTCAGTTTATCCATCAGATAATCCCGCTGATTGGACAGCCCGCCGCCGATCAGCACCACGTCCGGTCGGAAAACTATGACCAGTGAACCGATGGCGTTCGTCAGGTATCGACAATAGTTTTTCACCACTTCCACAGCAGCCCTGTCCCCCTTCTTGGAACACTCGAAGGCCGTGCGGCCGTCCACCAAGCCCGCTTCTCTGGCGTAAGCGTGCATGGCGGAGGAAGGGTCCGCCTCCATAGCCCGAAGGGTCTGCTTCACCAAAGCGGTGACGGAGCAGTACGCCTCTGTGCAGCCTTTCATCCCGCATCCGCAGGCAGCCCCGTCCATCTGAAGGACCATATGTCCCAACTCCGCGCCGAGGCCCCGGCCGCCCGCGAACAGCTTTCCGTCAGCGACGATGCCGCCGCCCACGCCGGTGCCCAGCGTCAGCATGACCACGTTCTGGCAGCCCTTCGCCGCACCGGCCAACGTCTCGCCCACCACAGCGCAGTTGGCGTCGTTCCCTACCCGCACA
>JAZRUD010000383.1:0-7701 GCA_045652385.1 Clostridia bacterium | reverse complement strand
GGTTATCGTCTCCCGGTATTTGGATGTGATCATCGCTGCCCTCGCTTTGATTCTGGGCGTTCTCTTTTTGATCTGCACCTGGAAGATCTTCTATGGCAAAAAGGGCAAAAAGACCAAACGTCATCCCGTGCCGCGATATGACGAAGAGGATATGGAAGAGTAATTGAATCTCTATACAAAAAAAACGGACGGGTGACCCGTCCGTTTCTCTATGCTTTACGTTCTGGTTCATTCCTGGGGCTTAGGAGCGCGTTTACGGTTAAGATAGATATCTAGCTTATCCTTGATTTTGTCCGGAATCTCCCGCTTTACAGGGCACCGTACCGCGTTGGCCATGCGCCCGGTAAAGCCGGCGATGAAATCGATATCCTGCAGCATCTGTTGCGGAGACACGATAGCGGGCGTATCATATCGCTCGTGAATGGACCCGGCTGTGGGCGGAGCCAACCTTGCAAAGGACAGGCTGGGCACGCCCTTGTCGGCAAAAGGCGTGGAATCGCTGGAGTAGACGCCGCTGCGGGCAGCGATGGGGAACCCAATCTCGTCCGCCGTGTACTCGATGAAGGAAACCAGGCGCTCCTCCGACGAGCAGCACGCGATGAATTTGCCCATGATGCTTCCGATCATATCGAGATTTATGTTCAGTACTACCTTTTCCAGTTCAGGTTCATGATCCGCACAGTACGTCTTAGAGCCAAGCAACCCCAGCTCTTCACCGCCGCACCATATGAATCGAAGTCCCCGCTTATGAGGCGTTTTCACGAACCGTTCCGAAACGCCCAGAATGCCGATGGATCCAGTCATATTGTCGTAGCTGCCGCAGGAAAGCGGCGTGGTATCGTAATGCGCGGTCAGCACTACCCACTCGTCAATCTCGCCGGGCAGCTCTCCGATCAGATTGTGCGCCTTTGCCTGAAAGATTTCCTGGTCGATTTCGATACAGGCAGTTTTGCTCCCCTTCGCCACAATATCCATGGCGTCCTTCACGTTGATGTTTACGCCAAGGATATTATTGCCCTGACTTACCGTGGGTCTGAGCGTTTTTTGATCGATGTCACGATCAGGACAGCTGTATCGTCCTGTGAAGGTGATAAAACCCAATGCTCCATTTTTCAGCATGTCCTGATAGGTCCACATCTTCAGCGGCTGATCCGTCAGCACGATTCGATCTCGACAAAGCGACAGGGAAAGTTCGTCTGTATCCCGAAGATAATACAGAGGAGCTTCCACTTTGCCGCTGCCGCAGCCGATATAGGCTTTGCAGGGATATTCCTTCCCATCGATAGAAAGAACTGCAGATCGAATGTCGGACCGTTCCAGAGGAAACTCTTCCACTCTCGTATTCAGCCCGATCTGCTTGCATCTTTCCTGCAGGTACAGCAAGCACTTCATTTCTTCTGGGGTCGCTGCCGTATGAGGATACGCCGTATCTTTCAAAATCTGTTTTATATCCTTGACGTTCACCAGGATCACCTGCCTTTCATAAAAATATGATACCATAGGTGCCGTCTTCGAACAAGTGCAAATCATTTTCAAAAAAGGACTTGCAAATTGCAAAACGATGCTGTATAATCTTGCTTGCGCGCGGGGATGTAGCTCAGCTGGTTAGAGCGCTGTGTTCACATCGCAGAGGTCTAGGGTTCGAGTCCCTACATCCCCACCAAAGAAATAGCCACCCATCGGGTGGCTATTTCTTTGATGTTTTTTGGAAGGGACTCGAACCGTTCGCGGTAGTGAATGGAGCGCCGGTGGCGCACCAGAGCCGCATCCCGACTAAGCCCGCAGGCGCGATTTCGAGTCCCTGGATCCCTTTGCTTATTCGAACAGTTCCGCCGCTTTCTCCATATGCACGGCCGACTCTATATGCTGAGGGCAAATGTCCAAGCATTGCCCGCAAGCTACACAAGCGGAAGCGAGACCTTTTTCCCTGGTTCTGAATCCATAGCTGCGCTTCGCGCTCTCCAGGGAACCAAACCGAGCGTATTCGTTCAAAAGATCAAGAATAGCCGGAATATTGATATTCACCGGACAGCCCTCCACGCAGTATTTACAGCCGGTGCAGGGAATGGCGCCGGCCTTGCGAAGCATATCGGCCGCCTGGGTCAGTACCGCCTGTTCTTTATCCGATAATGGTTCCAGGTGGTTGAAAAGGTCCACGTTCTGCTCGAGCTGTTCGTAAGCAGACATGCCCGAAAGCACCATCGCCACACCCGGCAGTCCCGCGGCAAACCGCAGCGCCCAGGAAGCAAGATTCGCCTTTGGATCAGCTTCATTCAGCAATGGGGCGCACGCAGATTTCTCGGACGCCAGGCTTCCGCCGCGGATAGGTTCCATGACGATCACCGGTTTGCCGTGCTTCTGGGCCACCTCATAACAGCGTCGAGACTGTACATCCTCGTCTTCCCAGTCCGCGTAGTTGATCTGCAGCTGTACGAATTCCGCTTCCGGCAGTTCGGTCAATATCTGATCCAGTACCTCCGGAGAATCGTGGAAGGAAAAGCCGAGACGCCGAATACGACCCTTCTCTTTTTCCTGAAGCAGATATGTCCACACCTGACAATCCTTTACCTTTTGCAGGCGATCTGCACTCATGGCATGCAGCAAATACAGATCGAAATACTCTGCCCCGGTTCTTTCCAGCTGTTCCTCGAAGGCTTCAGGCGCGTCCTTAGGCTCGTTCAGCTTGAAGATGGGCATCTTGTCCGCCAGCAAAAAGCTATCCCTGGGATGGCGTTCCACCAGCACCTTCTTCACAGCGCGCTCGGAGAAACCGTTGTGATAAGGATACGCCGTGTCAAAATAAGTAAAACCCTGCTGAAGGAAATGATCCGCCATCTTGGAAACCAGTTCAATATCGATATCGTCGCCTTTCCCGTTCAGGACGGGCAGCCGCATCAATCCGAATCCGAGTTTTTTTGTGTTTTTGGGAAGAAATGCCATGGGATCGTCTCCTTTTTTTGTTTATATTGTACAAAACAAGGATTTTATCGTCAAGAAAATTATAGATTCTTCTTTCAAATACGATCGTTCTGTGGTATGATATGCAATCATGTGTTTTGAGGTCGTTATGCTCTATATCCTTATTCCTCTTATCCTGTTTGTCCTCCTGCTCCTGAGCGCCAGCCTGTATGCATTCGAAAAAGGAAGTACCCGTCGAGACAGAACGGAGCTCTTTCGGGTGACCAGCGTGGTCCCCTCCGGTCGATATGCCTTTCGGGATCAGATGCAGCTGGGCGTGGACTGGTATGAGAATCAGCCCAAGACGGAGCTGACCATCACCAGCCTTGACGGTCTTTCGCTATCCGCGGACCTTATCGAAGCAAAGGATCCTATCGGTTTGGTCGTGGCGGTCCATGGCTTCCGTTCCTGGCCCGCCCGCGAGTTCGCATTGATCGCCAAGCACCTGTATGAGCAGGGCTATACCGTACTCTACCCCTATATGCGCGCTCATCGCAAGAGCGAGGGCAAATATATCACCTTCGGCGTGAAGGAACGATACGATATCGCTGCCTGGGCCAAGCTTCTTTCTGACAGGCGGCCTGATCTTCCTCTCTTCCTCTATGGGCAAAGCATGGGCGGCGCTACGGTGATCATGGCGTCTGGCCTCGACATCCCAAAGCAGACCAGAGGCATCATCGCCGACTCTGCCTTCCACTCCCCCCGGGACGTGATCGCGACCGCACTCACCAACTCCTACAAGGTCCCCGTCTTCCCCATGCTCCCCGCCATGGACCTTTGGGCGAGAATCCTCGGCGGATACTCTCTGACCGCCACAACCTGCAAGGAAGCATTGGATAAGACGGATCTCCCCTTCCTCTTTATCCATGGAAAGCTGGACGAGCTGGTCCCCTATGAAATGGGCTATCGGAACTATGCGGAGTGTCACACTAACAAGGAGATGCTTACCGTAGATTCCGCGGCGCATTGCGCGAGTTATTACGTTGATTCCGATCGATATGTGTCATATTTAGACGATTTTCTGCAAAAATATGGAAAAATGCACTTGCAATAAGCAGTCGTTTACAGTAGAATTGTCAAGATTGATTTAAAAGACCAAAGGAGAAACTATATGGATAAACTGATCGGTGCCTGTCTGGTCGCTCAATCAGGCGGGCCCACCGCTGTCATCAATGCCAGCGCGTACGGCGTGATCCGTACCGCTTTGGACGATGACACCATCACTCACGTCTACGGAGCAGCCCACGGCATCAAGGGCGTACTGGACGACATTTTGTATGACCTGGATTTAGAAGACGAGCACGAGCTGCGTCTCCTTCTGAACACCCCCTCCGCTTCCCTCGGTTCCTGCCGCTATAAGCTGAAAGACTACGTGGAAGACGATACCGACTATCGCCGTATCCTGGAAGTGTTCCGAAAGCACGATATCCGGTATTTCTTTTACATCGGCGGCAACGACTCTATGGATACATGCAACAAGATCAGCAAGTTCTTCCAGAAGGAGAAGTATCTTTGCCGGGTCATCGGCGTGCCCAAGACTGTGGACAACGACCTCTATGGCACCGACCATTGCCCCGGATTCGCTTCGGCTGCCAAGTACGTGATCACCAGCTGCATGGAGATGCGCCGCGACTGCAACGTGTATGATTACTATTCGGTCCTCATCGTCGAGGTCATGGGCCGCCATGCCGGGTGGCTTGCCGGCGCCGCAGGCGTCGCCACCGCTACCGGCGACGGTCCCGATCTGGTGTATCTGCCGGAGACCAACTTCGATATGGACCAGTTCCTTGCCGATGTGAAGCGGATCATGGACGAACGGGGAGACTGCATGGTTGTCGTTTCCGAGGGCATCCATGACAAGAACGGCGTCTTCATCGCAGAATATGGCGCTCCCGCCGCCTCCACCGACAGCTTCGGCCATAAGCAGCTGGGCGGCGTTGCCACCACTCTTGTGAGCTATGTAAAACAGAAGTGGGGCGTGAAGAAGATCCGCGGCGTAGAACTTTCTTTGCTGCAGCGCTGCTCCTCTCATTTTGCCTCTGCAACCGATATAAACGAGTCCTTTGCCGCAGGCCGTGCGGCGGTGAAAGCCGCTGTCAACGGTATGTCCGACAAGATGATGGCCTTTCGCCGCCATATGGACGTGTATGGCGATTATGCCTGCGAGGTGGTCCCCGAAGACCTGTCTCTTGCCGCCAACACGGAGAAGAAGGTGCCCCGTGAGTGGATCAACGAGGCCGGAAACGGCGTCACCCAAGAGTTTGTGGATTATGTGCTGCCTCTCATACAGGGAACGCCCAATTTGCCTCTGGAGAACGGACTCCCCCGATTCGCAAAGCTGAAGCGAGTCATCGTCAAATAATATTTTTCCTTGCAAGGAGCCTCCCCGTGAGGCTCCTTTACGTTTTCGTTACCATTTGAAAGTATCTTCGTAACGCGCCCATCAGCAGGCATAGGGAACCCAACAGACGCCAATACAGCGCGCGTCGCAAGAATACGGATATAAGCAGCAGCACCGCGCCGGTGAGGAGATACCGATTCCCGGATAGATACAAAACCTTTCTCCACTTGACGCCATCTCTCCTTAGGATGTTTCGATTGAGCCGTTCTTCCACCTGTTCCCTGTCAGGCTCCGGCCCTTCTCCCCACGGATGAAACGTGATAGAACACCCAAACTTCGTTGCCACAGTGGTTATGTCCTCATCAGCATCTCCAAAAAAGTGGAAGACCATGCCTTGTTTCATGTTTAGGCAAAGGCCGGTCATCTTCTCCATATCCGGCGTCGGATACAATATCAAGCCACCTGCCTGACGTATCCGTTCCGCCTCCTGCTTCATCCACGATTCTCGCTGTATTGCTTTGGATGCTTCTCGCCGAATCTTTTGCTGATACTTTATCCATCGTCTTCTGTCCCATACAACAAAAAGCAGCAGCAGCCCGGCTGAAAAGAAGACTGAAAGAGTTAAATTCCCCCGTAAAATGTACAGACAAACCCCGCCGAGAGCAGACGAGAAGGTTATATCCAGCCAGCGAGCCCACGCGCCGCGCCCCTGAAAACATTTTCTTTTATAAGCCCATTCCGTAGCCTTGTCCATTTTCAAATTCAGTATTGCCTCCCGGTCGGAAAGTATACTATACTACAATACATGAAGATAGGTATTTTAGGGGGAAGTTTTCACCCCATCCACAACGGACATATGGATATGGCTCGCAGCGCTCGGGATACGTTGGGTCTCGATCAGGTTTTGCTCATGGTTGACCGTATCCCTCCCCACAAAGAATTGGCTCAGGGAGCTACCAGCGAACAACGGTTCAGGATGGTGCAGCTGGCCTGTGAAGAAGAGATATGCTTTGCTGCATCCGATTGGGAATTGAACCAGAACGGCACCAGCTATACAGCCCTGACCTTGACGCACCTCAAAAAGACGCATCCGGAGGATGACCTCTATTTCATCATGGGCAGCGACATGCTTCGTTCCTTCACCACCTGGTATCATCCGGAAATCGTCTGCGAGAAGGCGCACCTCGTCTGCATCTGTCGTGCCGGACAAAACGGCGGCGAAGCGGAGGCGTCAGCCCAGGTGAAGGAACTATTCGGCGCGCAAGTGACCCTTCTTCCTCCGGTACAGGAACTTTCTTCCACCGAGATCCGAAACCGGCTGGCTGACGGACGGCCAATCTCCGGTCTCGTGCCGAAGGCTGTGGAGTTTTATATCTACGAGCAGGCTCTGTATGCGGGCGAACAACTGGTCGCTTTGACAAACGCCATGAGAAAACGGCTAAAGCCTCATCGCTTCCGCCACGTGATCGGAGTGGAAATGACAGCGGTCCAGCTGGCGGAAAACTTAGGGGCAGACGGGAAGAAAGCGAGGCTTGCCGCCCTGCTTCACGACTGCGCCAAGAATTTGTCTCTGGAGGAGCAAGCTGTATTGGCCAAGAGGGACGGCAGCACCCTGGACCCGCAAAAGGACGGCATGATCCTCCACGCCCCGGCAGGCGCGATCCTGGCTAAAGAGCTATACGGCGTCACCGACGAAGAGGTGCTGGAGGCTATCCGCTATCATACCACCGGAAAAGAAGATATGACGCTGCTGGACGAGATCATTTGGGCGGCGGATCTTATCGAGCCCAGCCGTGATTACCTGTCCGTGGAAAAGCACCGTTCCCTACTCCTGCCCGCAACCGATCCCATGCGCTTCGAAAAAGGGCTGCTACTTGTATTTGACGACAATATCTGTTATATTCAGAGCAGAGGACAGGGCATCAACCCTGCTTCGCTGCGCGCCAGGGACTACCTGAAGCGCAAGACTACAGAAAAGGAGACATTCATGGAAACCCTCAACAAGGAAACGATCCTTCAGCTCTGCAAGATCCTGTACGACAAGAAAGCTATGGACATCCGGGCCATCGAAGTGACGGACAAGACCATTATCGCCGATTGGTTCATCGTCTGCAGCGGCCGTGGCGTACCCCAGGTCAAAGCGCTCTGCGACGAGCTGGAAGAGAAAGCCGCAGAAATGGGCCTCATCCCGCGCCGCAAGGAGGGCTATCAGGAGGGACGTTGGATCGTGCTTGACTTTGGCGATCTTCTGGTGCATCTGTTCCATCCGGAGGAGCGCACCTATTATAATCTGGAACGTCTTTGGGACGATGGACGAAACGTGATAACCTACACTGAAGAAGGAGATGCGAAATGATGGAACTGAACAAGTTTATCGATCATACCCTGCTGAAGCCCGAAGC
>JAZRUD010000382.1:0-1767 GCA_045652385.1 Clostridia bacterium | reverse complement strand
ATCAGCGCCATGCAGCAGCCCTTGAACCCCGCTCCGCAGAAACGTCCGCCGTAGATCCCGTCGGTATGCCGCATGATCTCATAGAGACGGATCTGCTCCGGCGCGCCGGATTCCCAATTGTGGATGCTGCTCCAGCCGGAGGCGAAGGACAGCCGCCCATACTCCTCGATGTCGCCCCGCCGCCAGGCCGCTGCCCCCTGCTCCACCCGCTGATACTCCGTGTACCAGTGCTCGCAGCGCTTAGCCCAGGGCAGGGGGAGTCTGTCTTTGTATTCCAAATAGACTTCGAAAGGCACGTTCCGGGCGTAGGTCTCCCTGAATTTGCCGTACTCCATGCCCGCAAAAGCTTCCAGAGCATATACGCCTGCACGCAGCTCGTCCACGCGCATATTGTATTTGGATCCGGTCAAGCTGTGCTCCAATCCGCTGAAGAAAACGGCGATCTTGTATGGCTTCATGTTTGGGTGGGTGGGGATCAGCTCATAGCTGTTATCCGTCGTATCGAGATACAGCAGATGATCTTTTTTACCCAACACCTCGCAGCTCTGATCGAGCTTTCCTATGTTGACGCCGACATAATTCTTCTCGGCATCGAAAGCTGTATCGATCAGCTCCTGGGGGTCCAGATGGATGTCGTTGACCTTGGCCAGAGCGGACAGGAAGGCCAGAATGACAGCCGCCGAGGAGGACAAACCGCCGATAGGCAGGGATCCCTCGATCACGCCGCAGATACCGACCGTCAGCGGCCGCTTTTTCTCCAGTGCCCAGGTGGCACCCCTAAGATAATCTGCCCAATCATTCTCTTTATTCTTGGGTACTGAAGCGATGTGCCATTGGGCTCTTTTGGGAAACTGCAGGGAGGTCATTTCAACTACGCCGTTTTTCTTGGGTCGGTAAGCGACGTGGATTCCCTTGTCGATGGCGAATCCGGTGATCTTGCCCAGGTTATGGTCGGAGTGGGCGCCGATGGGGCAGACCCGATAAGGACTGAAGGACAATCCCTCGGGATCTCTGCCGTATATCTCAAAGAAGCGTTGTTCGCATAATAAACTCATATCTCAGTCTCTCCGGAACAAATCCCTGGTGTACACTTTTTCCTGCACGTCGTCCAGGACGGCGTCGTAGCGGTTGGCGATGATGCAGCCGCACATCTTTTTGAACTTCTTGAGGTCGTTGACCACCTGGCTGCCGAAGAAGGTGCTGCCGTTTTCCAGTGCAGGCTCATAGATCACCACAGTGGCGCCCTTGGCCTTGATGCGCTTCATGACGCCTTGGATGGAGGAGTGGCGGAAGTTGTCGGAGTTGGCCTTCATGGTGAGCCGGTAGACGCCCACTACGATGGTCTTCTGCCGTTTTTCCTGGGCGCGGCTGTAATGGGCTGACGCCGTATAGCTGCCTGCAATCTCCAGCACCCGGTCCGCGATGAAATCCTTGCGGGTGCGGTTGCTCTCCACGATGGCGGTCATCATGTTCTGGGGCACGTCCTGATAGTTGGCCAGCAGCTGCTTGGTGTCCTTGGGCAGGCAGTATCCGCCATAGCCGAAGGAGGGGTTGTTGTAATAATCCCCCACGCGGGGGTCCAGGCTGACGCCTTTGATGATGGATGCGGTGCTCAGCCCTTTCATTTCAGCGTAGGTGTCCAGCTCGTTGAAGAAGGACACGCGCAGCGCCAGATAGGTGTTGACGAACAGCTTGGTGGCCTCCGCCTCCGTACAGCCCATGAAAAGGGTGTCGATGGGATCCTTGACGGCGCCCAAGTCGGAGGCC
>JAZRUD010000381.1:0-3268 GCA_045652385.1 Clostridia bacterium | reverse complement strand
CCTTGTAGTACTTGCTCATGCGGCCGTCCACCATCTTCTCGACGATGGCCTGGGGCTTGGGCTTGGCGGCCTGGGCGTTCTCCTCCAGGGCTTTGGCCAGCTGGATCTTGCGCTCGTGGTCGATGTAGTCCTGGGGAAGATCCTTCACGCCCACGCACACGGGGTTGGCCGCGGCGATCTGCAGGGCCACGTCGTGCATGGCTTCCTTGTCGCAGGGAGAAGCGAACTGGACCACGACGCCGATGCGGCCGCCCATGTGGATGTAGGTGTCCACGGCGCCCTCGATGCGGACGAAGCGGCGGATGGAGGTCTTCTCACCGATGCCGGCCACGGCGGTGGAGACGGCATGCTCCACGGTGTCGCCGTTCATGACGGTGGTCATGAGGGCGTCCACGTCGGCGGGGTTCGTGTCGGCGATCTGCTTAGCGATCCGCTTCACGAAGGCCAGGAACTTGTCGGTCTTGGCCACGAAGTCGGTCTCGCAGTTGACCTCGACCAGCACGGCCACGTCGCCGTCCCGGTAATCGGCCACAACGCCCTCGGCGGCGATACGGCCGGCCTTCTTGGCGGCAGCCGCCAGGCCCTTCTCGCGCAGGAAGTCGATGGCCTTCTCCACGTCGCCTTCGCAGGCCATAAGGGCCTTCTTGCAATCCATCATGCCGGCGCCCGTGCGCTCACGGAGGGCCGCTACGTCTTTGGCTGTGATCGTTGCCATATTCTAAATCCTCCTTGGAATTACTCTTCGGTCTCTTCCGCTTCCTCAGCGGCGGCGTCGGTCATCTGCTCGCCCTGCTTGCCCTCGAGGACGGCGTCGGCCATCTTGGAGGTGATGAGGCGGACCGCACGGATGGCGTCGTCGTTGGCGGGGATGGGATAATCCACTTCGTCAGGATCGCAGTTGGTGTCCACGGTGGCGATGATGGGGATACCCAGCTTCCGGGCTTCGGTGACGGCGATGTGTTCCTTGCGGGTGTCGATGACGAACAGAGCGCCGGGGAGCTTCTTCATTTCCTTGATGCCGCCCAGGTTCTTGATTAGCTTCTCCTGCTCGGCCTTGATGGCGATGACTTCCTTCTTGGGCAGCAGATCGAAGTCGCCGTTCTCCTCCATCTTCTCGATGGTCTTGAGCCGGGCGATACGGGTCTGGATGGTCTTGAAGTTGGTCAGCATGCCGCCCAGCCACCGCTGGTTCACGTAGAACTGCTCGCAGCGCTTGGCTTCCTGCTCGATGGCTTCGGCAGCCTGCTTCTTGGTGCCGACGAAAAGGATATCCTTGTCCTGGCTGGCCAGGTCACGGATGAAGTAGTAGGCCTCTTCGATTTTCTTGACGGTCATCTGCAGGTCGATGATGTGAATGCCGTTGCGCTCGGTGAAGATATAGGGCTTCATCTTGGGGTTCCAACGGCGGGTCTGGTGGCCGAAATGTACACCGGCCTCCAACAGCTGCTTCATAGAGATCACGGACATGAGTAATCAAACCTCCTCGTTTTATTTTGTGTCCTTCCCCCGCTTCAAAGGCCGGCAACCCCTGTTAGGGGACGAGAGCCGCCGATCCACGGAGGTGCGTGATAACCTCGCATAGTATAGCAAAACGAAAGCCCCGTTGCAAGGGCTTTTCAAAAGATTTTTTGCGTTTTTTTCGGGAAAAACGGGATTATTCCTCTTCCCCGTCCTCTTCGTCGAACAGATCCTGGAATTCAGCGAAGATCTCGTCGAGGAGGATCTCGTTGTCGATGGTGCGATAGGTCTCCTCCCCGTTCTCCTTGACGATCTCCAAAAGGACGATCTCGTCCTCGCCCACGCCTTCCACTTCGTCCAGCGGCTGGAGGGCGGCGTAGCGCTTGCCCTCATAGGAGAAAGTGAGCAAAAGATCGAAGTCCACGGGCCGGCCGTTTTCTTCGTCGATCAGGGTGACGATGGTGTCTTTTCCTTCCATATCCTTATCCTCTCAAATCAAAGCTGGTCCCGATGGCTCTCCATATACCCCTGGAGGATGACCACAGCGGCCATCTTGTCGATGACCTGCTTGCGCTTTTCCCGGGAGACGTCCGCGTCGAGAAGCACCCGGCGGGCGGCCATGGTGGTGAGGCGCTCGTCGTAGAAGGCGTAGTCCCCATCCCACCGGTCGATGATACGCTGGGCGAACTTTTTCACCTTCTCCGCCTGCTCGCCGTAGGTGCCGTCCATATTCCGGGGCAGCCCAAAGAGCAGCGTGCAGGGAGCGTACCTCTTCGCCAGGGCCAGCAGATACTCGGCGTCCTTCTCCGCCCCGCCCTTTCGATGGTAGGTCTCCACGGGCTGGGCCGTGATGCCCAGAGCGTCGGACACGGCCACGCCAATGCGCTTGTCCCCCACGTCGAAGGCCAGTATGCGCTTCATCATTCCTCGTCCCGCTTCTGCTTGCGGGCATAGGAGCGCACCAATTCCTCCAGCAGCTCGTCCCGCTCCACCCGCAATATGAGATAGCGGGCGTTCTTGTAGCTGGTGATGTAGGTCGGGTCGCCGGACAGCAGGTAGCCCACGATCTGGTTCACCGGGTCGTAACCCTTCTCCTTCATGGCCGCATAGACGGTGGTCAGCACCTCGCGGGGCGTGAGCTCGCTGCGAGTGGAGGTGAAGCGTGTGGTTTTTCCGCCCTTGTTTTCCATGGTGTTCGGTTCCTTTCCTTCAGCAGTTGAAGCTGAATATACTTCCTCAAATGCAATATACCATAGAACTTTGAGAATTTCAAACCCATTCTGCGCTTGCTCACGAAAAATCCGCATTTTCTCTGCAACTTCCCCCTTCCTCCCCGGTCATAGCACTTTGCCGAGATCCGACGCATAGAATACCAGCATGATCGAGAAGGAGGAAATCGCATGAAAAAGATACTGTGCGCAGCGCTGCTCCTGCTGCTGTTGGTGCTGCCCCTGGGCTGCGGCAAAAAGGAGGCGGCGCTGAAAACCGTGGAGCTCCACGAGGTGACCCGGTCCGTGTTCTACGCGCCCCAGTACGTGGCGCTGAACCTGGGCTACTTCGAAGCGGAGGGTCTGCAGGTGAAAATTACCACCTCCGGCGGCAGCGACAAGGCCATGACCGCCCTGCTGTCGGGCGATGCGGACATCTGCTTGGCTGGGCCGGAGACGGCGGTGTACGTCTACAACGCCGGCCAAGAGAAGCACCCTGTGGTGGTGGGTCAGCTTACCAAGCGGGACGGGTCGTTTTTGATGTCGCGCACCCATGAACAAAGCTTTACTTGGGAAAGTCTGAAGGGCAAGACCGTCATCGG
>JAZRUD010000380.1:0-4008 GCA_045652385.1 Clostridia bacterium | reverse complement strand
CAACGGCCGGGCGGGGGATATCGCCGTGATCCACGACGCCGCCCGATGCTTCCAGTCCCCGGAAGCCGTTCGCGCCGCCATCGCGAGCGCCATAGAGAAGGGCAGCGGCGTCGCGTCCCTGCCCATGACGGACTCCGTATTCGAGACGGACACCCAGCGGCCGTTGGACCGGTCCCGCCTGGTCCGAACCCAGACTCCCCAGGCGTTCCGGTTCGAGCAGATCCTGTCCGCCTATGAGCAGGCCGGGGACCAAACTGCCACGGACGACGCCGCCCTCTACGCCCGATTCATCGGCCCCCTGACCTTCACTCCCGGCAGCAGCACGGGCTACAAGCTCACCACCCCCGAGGATTGGGCCTTTGCCCAGGCCAGCAGCATCCGGCCCCGGACGGGTACGGGCTTCGACACCCACGTGCTGGGCGAGGGCCGCAAGCTCATTTTGGGCGGGGTGGAGATTCCCTTCGAAAAGGGGCTCATCGCCCACTCCGACGGAGACGTGCTGCTCCACGCCCTCATGGACGCGCTCCTTGGAGCCGCTTCCCTGGGCGACATCGGCCACCTGTTCCCGGATAAGGACCCTCAGTACGAGAACATCTCCAGCCGTATCCTCCTCCGGGAGGTCGCCAAACGCCTGCAGGAGAAGCGGTTCACCGTGGCCCACGTGGACGTAACGGTGATCTGCCAGCGGCCCAAGCTGGCCCCCTACTTCCGCCAGGCCATCCAAAACATCGCCGAAGATTTGAACGTCCAGCCGGATCAGGTGTCCCTGAAGGCCACGACTACGGAAGGAATGAATGATGAGGGAAAAGGCTTGTGTATCAGCGCCCAAGCCATCGCGAATCTCATATAAAAAGGAAATCTATGGACAATATCGTCATCCGGGGCGCCCGGGAACACAACTTGAAGAATATCGATTTGATCATCCCCCGGGACAAGCTCATCGTCTTCACGGGCCTATCGGGGTCGGGTAAGAGTTCATTGGCTTTCGACACCATCTACGCCGAGGGCCAGCGCCGGTACGTGGAGAGCCTCTCTTCCTACGCCCGCCAGTTCATCGGCCAGATGGAAAAGCCCGAGGTGGACGCTATCGAGGGCCTGTCCCCGGCCATCTCCATCGACCAGAAGAGCACCAGCAACAACCCCCGGTCCACCGTGGGCACGGTGACGGAGATCTACGACTATCTCCGCCTACTCTACGCCCGCTGCGGCACGCCCCACTGCCCCAAGTGCGGCCGGGTCATCGAAAAGCAGAGCATCGACACGGTGGTGGACCGGGTCATGGACCTTCCCGCCGGGACCCGCATCCAGCTTTTGGCCCCCTGCGTGCGGGGCAAGAAGGGCGAACACGCCAAGGTGCTGGAGGGCCTTCGCAAGGAGGGCTACGTCCGCGCCCGGGTGGACGGCGAGGTATACGATCTCGACGAGACGCCTGCCCTGGACAAGCAGAAGAAGCACACCATCGAGGCGGTCATCGACCGGCTGGTGGTGAAGACGGGGGTGGAGAGCCGATTGACGGACTCCCTGGAGAATGCCTTCCGCCTGGGGAAAAACCTGGCCATCGTCAGCGAGGTGGGGGGGAGCGACACCCTCTATTCCCAGAACTACGCCTGCCCGGACTGCGGCATCTCCTTAGAGGAGCTGGAGCCCCGGGCCTTCTCCTTCAACAACCCCTACGGCGCCTGCCCCACCTGCACGGGCTTGGGCGAGCTCTTTCGCGTGGACCCGGACCTGGTGGTGCCGGACAAGCGGCTGAGTCTTTCCGAGGGCGCTATCTCCGTCTCCGGCTGGAACAGTTCCAGCAGCGGCACCATCGCTCACATGTACCTCTCCGCCCTCTGCCGCCACTTTGCGGAGAAGCTGAAGGTCCCCGTGACCATGGACATGCCCTTTGCAGACCTGCCCCAGGAAGTCCAGAAGGCCATTCTCTACGGCTGCCCCGACAAGATGGAGGTGGTCTACGAGAAGGAGTTCGCCGGCGGCCGGTTCCTGTCCGACTTCGAGGGCATCGTGAACAACCTGGAGCGCCGGTACCGGGAGAGCACCAGCGACTGGAGCAAGGGCGAGATCGAGGGCTACATGTCCCGGACGCCCTGTCCTGCCTGCCACGGCAAGCGCTTGAAGCCCGAGAGCCTGGCGGTGACCGTGGGCGGTCTCAACATCGCGGCGCTTTCCGACCTGTCCGTAAAGGAGGCCCTGCGCTTCCTTCGCAGCCTCGAATTCACCCCCGGTCAGCAGATCATCGCCCAGCAGATCCTGCACGAGCTGGATGCCCGGCTCACCTTCCTGACGAACGTGGGATTGGGGTATCTGACCCTGTCCCGGGCGGCGGGGTCCCTGTCCGGCGGCGAGAGCCAGCGGATCCGCCTGGCCACCCAGATCGGCAGCGGCCTCGTAGGCGTCCTGTACATCCTGGACGAGCCCAGCATCGGCCTCCATCAGCGGGACAACGGGCGGCTGCTCAAGACGCTCAAATCCCTGCGCGACATGGGCAACACCCTGATCGTGGTCGAGCATGACGAGGAGACCATGCTCAGCGCGGACTACATCGTGGACATCGGTCCCAAGGCGGGCCTGCACGGGGGCCGGGTGGTGGCCCAGGGCACGCCGGAGGAGATCATGGCCGCGGAGAATTCGCTCACCGGCGGATACCTGTCCGGCCGGCTCAACATCCCCGTGCCCGCAGTGCGGCGGCCGGGGAACGGGAAGAAGATGACCGTCCGCGGCGCCCGGGCCCACAACCTGAAGGACATCACCGTGGACATCCCCCTGGGGGAATTCGTCTGCGTCACAGGCGTGTCCGGCTCCGGCAAGAGCTCCCTCATCAACGAGATCCTGAAGAAGTCCCTGCTGAAGACATTGAACCGGGCCCGGACCAAGCCTCTCGATCACGACGGCATCGACGGAGCGGAATCCCTCGACAAGATCATCGACATCGACCAGAGCCCCATCGGCCGGACGCCGAGAAGCAACCCGGCCACCTACACAGGCCTGTTCGACCTTATCCGCGACCTCTACGCCGCCACCCCCGACGCCAAGGTCCGGGGCTACAAGCCCAACCGCTTCTCCTTCAACGTGAAGGGCGGCCGGTGCGAGGCCTGCCGGGGCGACGGTATCCTGAAGATCGAGATGAACTTCCTCTCCGACGTGTACGTTCCCTGCGAGGTCTGCGGCGGCAAGCGATACAACAGGGAGACCCTGGAAGTGAAGTACAAGGGCAAGAACATCTACGACGTGCTGGAGATGACCGTGGAAGAAGCCCTGCCCTTCTTCTCCAACCACGAGCGCATCCGCCGGAAGCTGGAGATCATGAGCGACGTAGGCCTGGGGTACGTGAAGCTGGGCCAGAGCGCCACTACCCTCTCCGGCGGCGAAGCCCAGCGGATCAAGCTCAGCACCGAGCTCTCCCGCCGGGACACGGGCCGGACCCTCTATGTGCTGGACGAGCCCACCACGGGATTGCACACCGACGACGTGAAACGGCTTTTGGCCATCCTCAACAAGCTGGTGGAGGGCGGCAGCTCCGTCATCGTCATCGAGCACAACCTGAACGTGATCAAGACGGCGGACTATATCATCGATCTCGGACCCGAGGGCGGCGACGAGGGCGGCACCGTGGTGGCCGCAGGCACGCCGGAGCAAGTGGCTTTGTGCGAACGGAGCTATACCGGCCAATACCTCAGGGACATTCTGACGAAGGAGGGGCGGATGTGAAGGTGCTGCGCGTACTTTGTCTGATCGTGGGCGGTTTTCTGGTGCTGGACACCCTGATCGTCTGCTTCCTCAGCAACTACAACCTGGGGGTGATCCTGCCCGCGGTGCTGGGGCTGCCGCTGCTCCTTCTGGGGCTCACGGATACCGGCGTATCGGCCATCTGGATCACGGCCAGCGCGACCTGGATGCTGTCTGGCCTGATCTGCATCCTGCGCTATATCGCGTGGAGAAAACGGCTCGCCGGCTGAACTGATTGCCTCCGTTGTATGAAAAAACAGATGCCGTGCGGAAAGGACC
>JAZRUD010000379.1:0-4418 GCA_045652385.1 Clostridia bacterium | reverse complement strand
TACGATCCGACTTAGCAAAACGGCTTTATCAAGTTCGGCGAAGTGCGCAAGTACGCCGAAAAGCTGATCGACCAGTATGACGTGCGCAGCGGTCAGGGTGCCGTGACCACGGCGCGCAGCATGTCCGGCGGCAACCAGCAGAAGGCCATCGTAGGCCGCGAGATCGACAAGGACCCCGAGCTCCTGGTGGCGGTGCAGCCCACCCGCGGTTTGGACGTGGGCGCCATCGAGTATATCCACAAGCAGCTGGTGGCCCAGCGTGACGCGGGCAAGGCCGTGCTGCTGGTGTCCCTGGAGCTGGACGAAGTCATGGACGTGCCCGACCGCATCCTGGTCATGTACGAGGGCGAGATCGTGGGCGAGCTGGACCCCAAGAAGACCACACAGGAGGAGCTGGGCCTCTACATGGCCGGCGCCAAGAGAGATGAGGTGATCGCATGAAGAAGGGCAGATTCCTGGAAAAAGAAGGGGTACAGGCGCTGATCGCCTCCCTCATCTGCATCCTGCTGGGCGTGCTCATCGGATACATCGTGCTGCTGTGCATCAATCCGGCGGGCGCCAGCGAGTCCATCGTCAACGTGCTCAAGAACTTTATGACCTACAGTAAGCCGGCTACCCAGTGGCGCAAGTTCGCCAACACCCTGGCGAAGACCATGCCCCTGGTGCTGTGCTCCCTGAGCATCCTGTTCGCTTACAAGGTGGGCCTGTTCAACATCGGCACCGCCGGCCAGTACGTGGCGGGCGCCTGCGCCTGCCTCTACGGCGCTTTGGGCCTGGGCCTCCCCTGGTACGCCTGTATGCTGATGGCCATCTGCGCCGGCGCGCTCCTGGGCTGCATCGTAGGCCTCCTCAAGTCCTACTGCAACGTGAACGAGGTCATCTCGGGCATCATGCTCAACTGGATCTCCCTCTACACCACCAACACCATCCTCACTAAGGTGAAGGAGGGGGCCAGCCCCTACACCCTGTATCTCGACAAGGTGAACCCCAAGGCCTTCCTGCCTAAGATGGGCCTGGACAAGATCTTCGGCGGGAACGAATACGTGACCATCGCCATCCCCCTGACCATCCTTATCGCCGTCGCGGTGGGCGTGGTGCTCGACAGGACCAAGTTCGGCTACGAGCTCAAGGCCACGGGCTATAACAAGAACGCCGCCAAATACTGCGGCATGGCGGAGAAGAGGAACATCATCCTGACCCTCACCATCGCGGGAAGTCTGGCGGGCCTGGGCGCGTCGTTCCTCTATCAGACGGGCTATATGCGCTGGGAGTGCACCCAGTCCTCCGTGCCGGGCATGGGCTTCAACGGCATCGCCGCCGCCTTCCTGGGCGGCCTCAGCCCCATCGGCACCCTGTTCTCCTCCTACTTCATCCAGCACATCACCGACGGCGGCGCCTTCGTGAACACCAACATGTACTGCGCCCAGATCTCCGATCTCATCTCTGCGGTGATCATTTACCTGTGCGGCTTCGTGCTCTTCATCAAGCTGACCATCCGCAAATTCCTTGCTAAGAGGAGAGACAAGGCCCCCGGAAAACCTGTTCCCGCTGCCGGGAAAGGAGGCGATAGATAATGCTGCTGCTGATCCAATACACCCTCATCTTCTCCTCCGTCCTTACCCTGGTGGCCCTGGGCGGCTGTATCTCCGAACATTCCGGCGTCATCAACCTGGGCCTCGAGGGCATCATGGTCATCGGCGCCCTGGGCGGCGCGCTGGTCATGAGCAACATGACCGCCCTGCCGGGGGCATTGCTGGTCATCCTGTCCATCCTGGCCGCCATCGTTTTCGGCATGGCCTATTCCTCGCTGCTGGGCGTCGCCTGCACCAACTTCAAGGCGGATCAGACCCTGGTGGGCACGGCCATGAACCTTCTGGGCACCGCCGGCGCCACGGTCTTCGTGAAGGCCATGAACACCGCCATGAACCCCGACAACCACTCCTCCGAGATCAGCTACGTGGCGGCTCGTGAGAAGTTCATGGTGAACCTGGGCGGGTTCGAGTTCAACTGGTTCATGCTCCTGGTGGTCATCGCTGTGGTGGTGGTGTACATCCTGCTCTACAAGACCAAGTTCGGGCTTCGGCTCATGGCCTGCGGCGAGCATCCCCAGGCGGCCGACTCCGTGGGCATCAACGTGTATAAGATGCGTTGGTCCGGTGTGCTCCTCTCCGGTATGCTGGGCGGCGTGGGCGGCCTCTGCTACATCCTGGCGGGCGTGTCCCTGTGGAAGTTTGAAAACGGCGTGGCTGGCTTCGGCTTCCTCGCTTTGGCGGTCATGATCTTCGGCCAGTGGAAGCCCATCCGCATCGCCGTTTCGGCCTTGCTCTTCGGTCTCTTCCGCGCTCTTTCCAACGTGTACGGCGGCTTCGACTTCCTGGCGGCCCTGAACATCCCCGGCAACGTCTACAACATGCTGCCCTATATCATCTCTTTGGTGGTCCTGGCCTTCACCTCCAAGAAGTCCCGCGCCCCCAAGGCCGAGGGCATCCCCTACGACAAGGGGCAAAGATAGACAGTTCCCAAGCATCTAAAAAGGAGCCGATTTTCGGCTCCTTTTTGTATGCGGTATGCTTTACATCAGTCCCCCGGTCAGCTCCGGATGGTTCATGACCACTGCCACCAGGACCATCAGCAGGCAGCTGAGGATCAAAAAGAGGATCATGCCTCCGTTGCCGAACATGGCACCGCCCACGCCGGGCATGGCGTTCTTCTCCACATGGATGTTCTTTCTCAGTGCAAAGAACAGCACGAAGCCGGCCAGGGCCACCAGCAGCACGAAGTAGGAGGCGGCGGGGACCAGCAGGGGCAGCACTCCGCCCAGGAAGTTGATGCAGGCGTGGATGCCGATGGTGTATAGGATGTTCCCCGTGCGGATGTAGACGTAGGCCAGCACCATGCCCAGCAGCGCCGCATAGAAGAACTGGGTCAGGTTCCCATGAAAGAGTCCGAAGGTGATGCCGGAAAAAAGGATGGCGGGCCACTCGCCGAAGGGCAGCACCCGGTCCACCAGCACCTTGCGGAACACCAGCTCCTCGAACACCGGCGCCAGCACCACGAAGGCGATCACTGTCTCCGCAGACATCCCGGCGGCCGTGGCCAGCTCGCCGACCAGGTTCACGGAGTTGGGGGAGAGGAGGCTGTTCACACCGATGCCCACCAGATTTCCCACGATCATGCAGGCGTAGCTGATGGCCACCAGGGCGAAGAAGCGACCGATGCTCAGGCTTCGTTTATCCGGCTTGCATGTGGAGAGCTGCCGGGTGAGCAGCAGCGTCACCGGCAGGGTGAACAGCCCCGTGCAAAGGCCTCCCACCAAAAAGGCGTGGGCTTGGCTGTCGAACCCCGGCACGGCGGCCTGCAGCACCGCGGGCACCAGCTGGCTGAAAAGCAGCCCCAGGCACAGCCCCAGAGCCATGCGGCTGAAAGCTCGCTTCATTTCCCGTTTAGTCGGTACCGGCGCGACTTCCGCCCCGTCGACGGCATGTTCGATCTTTTCATTCATTTCCATACTCGTTTCCTCCTGATTCGATACCGTATACCATACCAAATAATCTTTTCGTTGTACAGTACCATTATTTGCATATGCTGAAATATGAAGAAAGACCTGTGGAAACGGACGCTCCGGCTGCTGGATCTGCCGGAGGACATGGACGCGGCAGTGCCGCGGATCACGGTGGTGGGCCGGGAGCAGATGCTGGTGGAGAACGTGTCCGGCATCCGCCGCTGCAGCGAAGGGGAGGTGCTGCTTCTCACGGGCTGCGGCGTCCTCAGCGTGATCGGCGAGAAGCTGCTGGTGAAGGAACTGGGGGAGAGCCGGGCGCTGATCGTCGGACGGCTTTTGCGGTGGGCCTATGGGGAATAAGAAAAAGTGGCTTTTTTACAATGGGTATGTTATAATCCAAATTGAAGGAGTATATCCCGAGCGATTGGCGTCCCTCCTGGAAGCGTCAGGCGTGCCCTTGTGGGACCTCAATCGGGCGGGTCCGCGAACCCTGGTCTGCACCGTGCCCGCCCGGGACTTTCGCAAGCTCCACCGGCTGAACCGCCGATGCCGCTGTCGGGTCCGCATCCTGAAGAAGGCGGGCGGCCCCTTTCGACTCAGGCGGCTGTGGCGTCGTCGGGTGCTGCTTTTGGGCATGGCCTGCACGCTGTTGGCGGCTGTGTGGGCGTCCCATCGGATCTGGTTCGTGGACGTCCGGGGCTGCCGGCGCATGGACGAAACGGTGCTGCGCCAGGCGCTCGGCGAACAGGGGCTCCAGCCGGGACGGGACCTGCGCGCCCTGATCCTCTCCGATCTGGGGGACTACATCGCGGCCCAGTACGAGGAGCTGGCCTTTTTGGAGCTCCACGTGGACGGCGTCTTCCTCCGGGTCCGGGCCCGGGAGGCCCTGGCGGAAGGGGAACGGCTGGACTTAAGC
>JAZRUD010000378.1:0-1435 GCA_045652385.1 Clostridia bacterium | reverse complement strand
CCCGTCGGCCCGGGCGACGAAGGGCGCGGCCAGCAGCAGCGCCGCCAGCAGCAGGCAGAAAAACCGTTTCGCGTTCATACTCTCTCCTCCCGTATCATGGTCATGACCCCCGCGTCCATCTCTGAGACGGTGTCGCAAAGGGCGTCGATATCCGCTATGTTGTGACTGGCCAGCAGGATGGTCCGTCCGTCCGTGGCCAGGGACCGGAACAGCTCCCGCATCTCCGCCACACCGTTCTTGTCGAGGCCGTTCATGGGCTCGTCCAGGATGAGCAGGCTCGGGTCCTCCATGATGGCCTGAGCGATGCCCAGCCGCTGGCGCATGCCCAGGCTGTACTTGCCCACGGGCTTGGTGGACAGGGGGTCCAGTCCCACCCGACGGATCACCGCCGCCACCTCCTTGAGCCCGATCTTCTTTTTCAATGACGCCAAAATCTCCAGATTCCGAAGGCCCGACAACTGGGGCAAAAACCCCGGCGTCTCGATGATGAGGCCCAGATCCTCGGGAAAGTCCACGTCCTTGCCGACTTGCTTCCCCTGGACGAAGACCTTCCCCGCCGTGGGCTGCAAAAAGCCGCAGATGCACTTGAACATGACGGTCTTGCCGGAGCCGTTGTTCCCCACCACCCCGTGGATCTTCCCGGCCTCGAAGGTCCGGTTTACGTGCTTCAATACCTCGTCCTGGCCGAAGGTCTTGCTTAGGTCGATCAATTCTATGGCGTTGGTCATTTGTCTCCCCCTCTCAATAGCCCAGCAAATCGTTCAGGATGCTGCCGTCGATAGCGTTGACGGACAGGATGGACTCGCTGATGCTGTGCCTCTTTTTTAGGCTTTCAAAGATCGTGGCATAGCCCACGAAGTCCCACGCGGGCAGCAGGTAATAGTCCTCAGAATCCCGCTTCTTTACGCAGCGATAGGAGAAGTATACGTCCGTGACCTTGATCGTTCGCTCGCCGCTGTCCAGATAGATGTTCATAAAGACCTGCTTTTTGAATATCTCCATGATCTCGTCAAAGGGGAGCAGGGGCACATTCTCGTTCTCCACCTCCAGGACCTCCAATGGGTCGATCCAGGTAAGGTTGGCCAGCCGCCCATATTTCACATCTGCATAGAGACGCTCCTTGACCACGGGATGGGAATAGCTCAGGCCCGCCTTCTGGGCCGCAGTGTCGGAGCCGAAGTAGGTGTTCCATTCATAGACGGGAATGCCCTCATACACCGGGCGGACGGAAACGGTGAAGGAGCCGTCGTCTATGCCCGTTTCGCTGTTGAACAGCTCGCGATAATACCGATCGGCGGGGCGGACGTCCTCGATCACATAGTGGCTGGCCCCGAACACGCCCAGGGCTTCCTCCACCATCCGCCGGGCCGCAGCCTCGTCGATGATCCGCTCGTTGCCGTCCGGTATGGCATCTGAGGCGTCGTATTGGATACCG
>JAZRUD010000377.1:0-2752 GCA_045652385.1 Clostridia bacterium | reverse complement strand
TCGTCTCCGATCTTAAGAGCGTGCTGTCCGTGTACATCTACTCCGCGGCCCGGGGCGCCAAGGGCGTGAACCCGGCCCTCGCTACGGTCATATTCATCCCGCTGGTGACGCTGCTGCTCATCGTGAACCTTCGCCGCATCGCCAAGGAGCGGGAGTATGAGATACAGAACAAAAAGGTAAAACTGAAGGATAAGGGAGGAAAATGAAATGAAGAAATGGCTTGCGATCCTGCTGTGCGCTCTGATGGTGCTTTCCTGCTTCGCCTGCGGCAAGAAGGACGCCGCGGAGGAGGAAGAAGGGGATTACAGCTTCGCCGACGGCGACCAGTATGACCAGATCGGCGGCGTGCTCAACGTGCTGAACTGGGGCGAGTATATCGATCCCGAGCTCATCAGCCTCTTTGAGAAGGAGACCGGCGTCAAGGTGAACTACACCGAGATGACCAGCAACGAGGAGATGCTCATCAAGCTCCGCGGCGCGGACAATCCCTACGACATGTGCTTCCCCTCGGACTATATCATCGAGAAGCTCATCAAGGACGATCTGCTGCTGCCCCTCGACATGAGCAAGATCCCCAACGCCAAGAATATCGCGCCCCGTATGTTCGAGGTGACCAATACCTTCGATCCCGGCAACAAGTACTCCCTGCCCTACATGTGGGGCACCGTGGGCATCCTCTACAACACCAAGATGGTGGACGAGGAAGTGGACAGCTGGAACATCCTCTGGAACGAAAAATACGCGGAGAAGATCTGGCAGTACGACTCCGTTCGCGACGCCATGGCCGTGTCGCTGCTGCGGCTGGGGTACGACATGAACACCACGAACCCCGACGAGGTGAAGGCGGCCAAGGAGGAGCTCATCAAGCAGATCCCCCTGCTGAAGGGCCTGGGCACCGACAACATCCGTTCGTCCATGATCAACGGCAAGGCGGCGCTCGCCGTGATCTACGCCGGCGACGCGATCCTCTGCATGGAGGAGAACGAGGATCTGGATTTCGTGATCCCCCAGGAGGGCAGCAACGTCTGGTTTGACAACGTGGTCATTCCCAAGACCGCCAAAAACGTGGACGCGGCCCTGGCTTTCATCAACTTCCTGAACGACGCCAACCTGGCTGCCCGGAACACGGAGTTCATCTACTACTCCACGCCCAACCAGGCCGCCATGGAGCGGATCGACGAGGAGCTGGTGGAGAACGAGACCTTCAACCCCTCGGACGAGACGTTGGCCCGCTGCAGCGTGTACCACGATCTGGGCACGGACATCGAGCTCTACAACAGCGCCTGGGAAGAGTTCAAGACCGCCATGGGCAAATAAGCCATGACCGACGAACGCATTTTGCGGCTCAACGAGCTGGCGAAGAAATATAAGAGCGGCGTCCCTCTGACCGAAGCGGAACTGGCCGAGCGGGACGCCCTGCGCAAGGAATACGTGGCCGCCTTTCGGGAAAGCCTTCGGGCGCAGCTGGACAACACCTACATCCAGACCCCCGACGGCAGGCGCACCAAGCTCACCCGGAAGGATTGATCTTGATCCAAGGAAAAAAGCAGCGGACGATCGTCCGCTGCTTTTGCATATTCCTATGGTTCGATCTTCAGTTCGCACTTGGCCCCGTCATGGGGTTATGCTTCCTGATTCTTTTCTTCCTTCTGCTCGAAGATGCTCCTGTGCCGGAGCAGGACCGTGCAGAGGATCTCACCCAGCACGTAGCAGCTGATGACCTCGCCCACCGCCACATAGACCATCATGAGGGGGATGGGGAGGGTCACGCCGTAGCCGTACCGCAGCACGAAGGGGACGATGATCGCATTGGAGAGGACCGTGGGCAGGGGCACCAGCCACCGGTTCTTCCGAAGCAGGTATCCGCCCACCGCACCGATCAGGGTGGCCAGGCTGCCGAAGATCACGTCCACCGGAATGGCGCCGCCCAGCAGGTTCCCCAGAATGCAGCCCACGAACAGGCCGGGCACGGCCGCCGGGGTGAACATGGGCAGGATGGTCAAAGCTTCGGAGATCCTGACCTGCATCTCGCCGAAGGAGATGGGGGCGAAGATCACGGTCAGCACCACGTACAATGCGGCGATGATCGCGCCTTGGGCCACCTTGAGCGCCGGGGTCCGGTTGTTCTTCATGGATGGTTCCTCCTGATCAAAACAAAGATGGGAAACATCGTTTTTACCGGCTGCCGCGGCATAGCCGATCCCGCGCCGGTCACGATGTTCCCCAGTATATCGCCTGCTTTCCCACTTTGCAACAAATATATTTTCAAAACCGGAAAATCATGGTTCCAGGGCCTTTTTGTGCCCCAGGTGGATGCCGATATGGCCGACGCCCAGGATGACGGCCGCCCCGATCACGACGGCGTTCTGCCCGTAGATCCCCAGCAGCAGCACGGCCAGGACGGGGAGCGTGGCCCCCGCCACGGGGAAGCCGGCGAAGGAGGAATAGAAATCCTCCATGGTCCCGGCGCTGCGGAAGTATCGGACCCAGTAGCCTTCATACAGGAGCATGAGCGCGAAGGCCAACGCCCAGAATACGATCCTCGCCTCCGCGTGCAGCCCCTCAGGGAGCTTCCGCACGGCGGGGTCCAGGGCGGGAAAGATCACCAGCGCGGCGGTGACGGCCGCCTCGCCCGTCCGTTCGAACAGGAGCAGGACTCTGTTTTCCTTCTCCGCTGTGGCTTCGTACCCTTCGGGCTTCTTCTTCCTGGCCCAGAGGATGTTGGGAACGAACAGCATCAGCAGGAACACCG
>JAZRUD010000376.1:0-4929 GCA_045652385.1 Clostridia bacterium | reverse complement strand
ATAATGATCCCCCAGGAATCGTCGGACTGCCCGCAGAACAGGTTTACATGCTCCCCCCGATAGAGCAGCGCGGCTTCCTTCTCTGCATCCAACATGGAAAACGGTGTCGCAGACGGCGTGATTACAGCGGTCGGTTTGACCGATTCGGAGGAGGCAGGGCCCGTTATAACGATTTGGGTTAGCCCTGCTTCCGGTACTGCTGTCGTCTCAGGTGCTGTCTGCTTCGGTGTCGCAACGCTTTCCTGTACCGAAGCGCTCTCCAAAGGCGCTTCATCTTGCTGCCTCATGGGCACGCAGGCGATCATGGCAAGACACAGGCTGAGGATAAGGATGCGTTTCATTTCGTTCCTCCCGTTCGCAATGGTCCTACGATTTTGGTTCAGAGGTCCGACAGCCAGCGGTCCGCTTCTTCCCGGCTGGTGAAGATCAGGGCCTGTTTGTCGGGGTACTTTTGGAGGAGGGAAAGGAGCGCGGGCCGGTCGTCCCGACGGTAGTTTTGGACCAGGGCCACCAGCTCAGGGTCCAGGGTCGATTCCGTCCAGGGGATGTCGGGGCGCTTCTGGCCCACCCGGGCGATGATGCCGGCCATGCACACTTCCTCGGGGTAATCCAGGAATATGACCGTGTCCGCAGCCCGCACCCGCACCTCATAGGTCCGGCTGTAATCCCCGTCCATGATCCATTTTTCGCCCCGGAGCAGTTCGCTCAACGTCCGGTCGAAATCTTCCCGGCTGATATGGGTGCCGTCCGCCCGCCACCAGACGTTGTCCAGGTGAACGAGGGGCAGCCCCGTCTTCGCCGCCAGGGCCCGGGCGAAGGTGCTCTTCCCGCTCCCCGGGCAGCCCAGGATCAGGATGCGGTTGCCGAGGATCACTTTTTCCATAAAACCTCACTATTCGCGGGCGAGAACACCTCATCCACCACCTTCGGCGGTCCCCCTTCCCCTCTTCGCAGCGCACGCGCTGCAGGGGAAGGCCGCGAATCGCCCTTGTGACCATGATACCACAGGCATCACGGCAATTCCAGAGGGAAGCTGAGCAGGGGCTGATAGGAAGTGGTGGTGTCCCAGCCGTTCTCGGGGAATTCGGTCACGGACCAGGTGTCGCTGGCGGGCACGTCGTTGAAGGAATCGACGGCGTGGAGGGTCAAGCGGACGGTGACACTTCGCTGCTTCAACGCCTCATAGTCCGAGGGGAAGATGGGCAGGATCACCGTGTAAGCGAGGGTGCCGTCCTCTTGGACCATGACCTCGGGGAAGTTGGGCTCATAGACGGTGTCCTCCCCGCCCAGGGTGTAGCTCACCGACATGCCCTGGAACTTGCCCCGCTCGTTGGTGGGGTCAAGAAGGCCGCGCCGCATCTGGGTGGTCCAGTCCGCGGGAGCCTCCTTCACCCGATAGCTCAGGTACACGCCGGTGCTGCGGAAGCTGGCCGTTTCCTCCAGCACCACCCCGTCCAGGCTGACGGGCTGGTTCCACATGACGCCGTCGAAGTCCAATGTCAGCACGGCGCTGCCGGAGAGAGGTCGTTCGGCCGTGCGGGTGTCGGCGTGGGTGGCGGCCAATGCCCCGTCCAGATCGAAGGAGAAGGTATAGTAGACGGTCCCCAGCAGGCCGATGTGGGCCATGGAGTCCACGTTCATGTCCATGATGGCGATCTCGACGGTGAAGCTGACCGGGCCGCTGCCCTGCAGAGGCTGAGACAGACTGTCCTCTGTATGCAGGGTGATGCCCTGTTCGTCAAAGCTCTCTTCCAAAAGGCCTGTTTCGCCGGTGATAATGCCGATCTTTCGGCCCGTATCTGTGTAGAGGGTCTGCTCCACCAGTGCGTCCAGCCACTGGTCGCCGTGATGCTCCCGACTGAAGGCGGCGGCGTGGTCCGTGTTGAGGCGGATGGTATAGGCGAAGGCAGTGCCGTCGTAGAGGACCTCCTGTATCTCGGGCCGGATCTCCCGGACCCAGGCCCAGTCTGCCTCGTCGTACTTCTCTTGTCCCATCTTCACCCGCCAGCCGTTTAGGGTATCGGCGTCTTTCATCTCAGGGAGCATGACATACTTGCAGCCCTCAGATTTGGGCGCGGCTCCCCGGACCACCTGCTCGATCTCGGGCACAGCCGAAGCCTCGGACCGCTGATTCGCAGGGGTGGTGATATAGTCGCCGGGCTTGTAATCCTCCCGGTGAATCCAGCTCGAAATAGCGTAGACCGTGCCGGACAGCAGCAGCACCAAAGCAAGGCACGCCGCAGCGAAGCCTACCGGCGCCCGGCGAGCGAAGGTGCCCACCCAAGCGAAGGGCGGGGTCTCGATCCTGTCCAGGGTTCGGCGCACCCGCTCCCGGCTCTCCCGGGGCGGCTGGGGCCGGTTCTCCCGCAGCAGGGACGCCAGAGGATCGTTCCTGAGTTCGTTTTCCTGTTCCTGTATGTCCGTCTTATATTCCATAATCCTTTAGCTCCTTTCTCAAACGCTCCCGGCCCCGATGGAGCTGGGAGATCACCGTGCCCTGGGGCAGGTCCAACGCCTTAGCGATATCCGCCACGGCCATACCCTCGAAATAAAACAGGATCACAGGCAGCCGGTACTTTTCCGGCAGGGCGTGTACTGCCTGACGCACGTCCACCTGCATGTCCCGGTCCTGAGGCTTGTCGGCTACGTTCTCCCTGAGCTCTGCAGGGAAGCCCCGGCGGATCAGATTCTTGCTCTCGTTGATAGTGATCCGCACCAGCCAGGGTTTGAAACTTTGGGCGTCCTTCATGCTGTGCCGATAGCGCCAGCCCTTCAAGAGGGCAGATTGCACCGCGTCCGCCGCCAGGTCCCAGCTGTGGAGCACGCCATAGCTCACGGTGAGCAGCAGCCGTTCCAATGGCGCAGCTGCGGCCGTGAACCCCTCCCGGGTGGTGATGTCCAGATTGTTTGGTCCTTGTGTCATGTGGTTTCCTTTCTCGAAACGCGTTTCTGTCAATAGGACACGCAGGAGAAGCAAAAGATTGCATAGAAAAAAGCGGCTGGGCCGCTTTTTCGTTTCGATGATCTCATGTCTGGGGCCCGGCCCAGGGGTTCTCGGGCTCCCGGCGGACACGAAAGAACCGGAGCCAGATTATGCCGATCACGATGAACAGGCCGCCCATGGCCATGAACATGACCGGCAGAAACAGGGCCATGGCGCCCCCCGCCTCCATCCGATAGGGGGCTGAGGGGTCGTATCGGATCGCCAGCTCGTCCCCCAGGCGCATGGTGCCGGAGGTGTAGTTGCTCCGCTGCTCGTAGGTCTCCCCGTCGGCCTCATAGGCCACGTAGGGGTGGCCGTCCCGGTCGAAACCCACGATGACGCCCTCCGTCTCCACATAGATCCCGGCCCGTCTTTGGGTGAACGTGAGAAAAATCGACCCCAGGATAAAGAACAGCAGACCGATCCCCAGGAAGATGAATCCGCCCAGGCGCATGAGCTTCCTGCCGCCGTCGTCGAGGGTCCCTTCATATTGGGTCATATCCATATCTTCTCTCCCTTCTTACGGTTCCTGCCCGGCCGCGCCCTGCAGCATCTCCCCCGCCCGCCGCAGGATGGGCAGCTCCCGAGCGGCGATGAGCCGGCCGATGGGGGTGCAGGCCAGGCGCCCGTATTCCCGGACGGCCTCGTCGTAGGTCAGCCGCAGGGTGGACAGGTGAAAGTCGCGGATCTCGTCCGGCATCAGATGCTTTTCGCCGAAGGACAGGGCCCGGCACAGGTAGTAGTGGTTCACGTTGTGGCGGTGGATGAGGTTATAGTAGTCGCTGACCGTGCCGATGGGACAGAGGACCTCCACCTCGGCCCCCAGCTCCTCCTTCAGCTCCCGGCGGATGGCAGAGAGCAGGTCCTCCCCCTTCTCCACGCCGCCGCCGGAGGTTTCGATGAGGGTGGCTTTGCCGAAGTGGTCGTCCCGGGTGATGCGGGCGAAATAGAACCAGCCCAAATCGTCGAAGACGATGGCCCGGACGATCTGCCGGTCGTGGTCCGTATAGGTGAAGGGCCACTGGTCGTCCTTCAATTCGAGATGGATGGGCGGCAGAAGCTTCATAGGCAGGCGAGCATCCTTTCGTGGGCGTCGGGCAGGGCCTTCTGGAGGCTGACGATGCGGCCGTCCTTCATAAAGCAGTGGGCAGAACGGGCGGCAGCGCAGAGCTCGTCCCGGGTTTTGTTGAAGAAGGTGTAGGCGACCTCCAGGCGGACGCCGGTGTATTTGGCGATCTCGAGCCGCACCTCCAGCTCGTCGTCGAACCGGGCGGGACGCTTGTACTCCACGGACAGGCTCACCACGGGGGAAAGAATCCCGGCTTCCTCCATGGCCCGATAGCTGACGCCCAGGCTGTCCAGAAAGGCCACCCGGGCCTCCTCCATCCACTTGGGATAGTTGGCGTGATGGACTACGCCCATCTGATCCGTCTCGTGATAGTGGGCTTTGCGGGAATAAACGAACATGACGCCTCCTCCTTAGGCTATGGGCAGATAGGGCACGGCGTTGAAATCCAAATCGGAGATGTGGCCCTTCATCAGCAGGTAGAAGGCGGCGGAGCCGATCATGGCCCCGTTGTCCGTGCAGTATTTGAAGTCCGGACAGCAGAAGCGGACGCCTCGCCGCTGGGCCTTTTCGGCCAGCATCTGCCGAAGATTTTTGTTGGCGGACACGCCCCCCGCCAGGGCCAGGATGCCGTGACCGTTCCGTTCGGCGGCCCGGACGGCCTTGTCGCTGAGGATGGTGTTCACGGCGTACTGGAAGCTGGCGGCCACGTCGGCCCGGTTTATCTCGTCCCCCCGCTGTTTGGCGTTCTGCAGGTGATTGATGACCGCGGTCTTGAGGCCGGAAAAGCTCATGTCGAAGCCCTCCCCCTCGTTGAAGGCGGAGTGGAAGCGGATGGCGTGGGGGTCCCCCGCCTGGGCCAGCTTCTCCAGCTCCGGCC
>JAZRUD010000375.1:0-3420 GCA_045652385.1 Clostridia bacterium | reverse complement strand
TCCTGACTCTTCTTGCGGGAGGTGCCAAATGAGCGGCGGACTCTATGATATGAGCGTCAAGAGCTTTGACAGGACCTTGGATTTGACCCGGGTCAAGGCTTACGGCGATACCATGAACGACGGCAAGGTGCAGCTGAGCTTCACCCTGCCCGTGAAGGACGACGAGAAGGGCATGGAGGCCGCCCGGCAGTTGGCCCGCAAGATGGGACTCGATGAGCCCAACGTGGCCGGGACGGTGAAGCTGGACGACGATTTCACCTTCTACGTGGTCTACGGCTCCTGTATCCACACGGTGGACTACGAGCACATCGAGGTCAAGACCGTGGAGAGCAGCGTCATGTCCATGGAGGAGGTCAACGACTATATCCGCAGCCATTTCGGTCGGAAGCTGGTGTTCGTAGGCGCGTCCACGGGCACGGACGCTCACACCGTGGGCATCGACGCCATCATGAACCGCAAGGGCTTCGCGGGCCACTACGGCCTGGGGCGCTACGAGATGATCGAAGCTTACAACCTGGGGGCCCAGGTGGAGAACGAGGACTTCGTAAGGAAGGCCGTGGCGCTGAACGCCGACGTGCTGCTGGTGTCCCAGACCGTGACCCAGAAGGACGTGCACATCCAGAACATGACGGAGCTCATTGAGCTTTTGGAAGCGGAGGGTCTGCGCTCCCGGTTCGTGGTCATTTGCGGCGGCGCCCGGATCACCCACGAGCTCGCCAAGGAGCTGGGCTTCGACGCGGGCTTCGGCCCCCGCAAATTCGCCGAGGACGTAGCTTCCTTCGCCGTGGAGGAGATGACCCGGCGGGGATTGGACAGATAAACGGAGGTTTTTATGGATATTCTGATCATCGACGGCCAGGGCGGGAACCTGGGCAAGCTCCTGACCAAACGACTGCGGGAGGCCGTGCCCCGGGCGGACATCACCGTGGTGGGCACCAATTCCACCGCCACGGAGAACATGCTCAAGGGCGGCGCGGACCGGGCTGCCACCGGTGAGAACGCCGTGGTAGTCAACGCGCACAGGGCGAAAATCATCGCCGGGCCCCTGGGCATCGTCATCGCGGACGCCCTTCTCGGCGAGGTGACCTCCGCCATGGCCATGGCCGTGGGCAGGAGCGACGCTGTCCGGGTGCTGATCCCCATGAACCGGTGCGACACCCTGGTGGCCGGCGTGGCGGAGAAGCCCGTGAGCGAGCTCATCGAGGACGCCGTACGCAAGATCGCGGCCCTGCTCCAAAAAGCGGATTGACAGGCAGCCCGTCTCTTTGCTATACTTTTTGCGCCGACAGGAAGCCGGCGTGGGGCTGCACGCCCGCCAAGACTATCATTTGAACGGATGCTTTGAAGGCATCGCCTTTCCGTGAACGGAGGGCGGTGCTTTTTGTGTCCAAGGAAAGGAAAATCGATGAAAAACAAGAACGTTCTGAAGTTGACCTATGCCGGCGTCTGCCTGGCCCTCTGCCTGGTGCTGCCCTTTTTGACGGGCCAGATCCCCCAGATCGGCAGCAAGCTCCTGCCCATGCACATCCCCGTACTCCTCTGCGGCTTCCTCTGCGGGCCCGTGTGGGGTCTCGGCGTGGGCCTGATCGCGCCCATCCTGCGTTCCCTGCTCTTCGGGATGCCGCCCCTGTTCCCTACGGCCACAGCCATGGCCTTCGAGCTGGCGGCATACGGCCTGCTCTCCGGTCTCTTCTATAAGCTCCTGCCCAAGAAGACGCCCTTCCTTTACGTGGCACTGATCCTGGCCATGCTGGGGGGACGGCTGGTTTGGGGCCTCGCCATGACCATCCTCATGGGCGCCACCGGCAAGAGCTTCACCCTGGCCGCCTTCTGGGCCGGCGCCTTCGCCAACGCTTGGCCGGGCATCATCCTCCAGCTGGTCCTGATCCCGCCGCTGGTAGCGGCCCTCAAGAAAGCCAAACCCATGCTGAACGAATAGAAGATCGTCCGTCGAACGAAAGCGCCGCATACCTGCGGCGCTTTGTCATGGAAGCGCTCGTCATATTTTTGTCACAAATCGCAAAATAGCCTTTGATTTATCCCTGTCCATATAGTATACTGTTCCCATAGTGGCAGGGTATGCCATGAGTCTTGAGAAGAAGGAGGGCGTTCACCTTGGAAGAAGTCAAATCCGCCGCAGCGCAGTGTCCCTATGCCATAGAGATGCTGCACATCACCAAGCGGTTTCCGGGTATCATCGCCAATGACGACATCACCCTTCAGCTGAAAAAGGGAGAGATCCACGCGCTCCTCGGCGAGAACGGCGCGGGCAAGAGCACGCTTATGAGCGTGCTGTTCGGGCTCTATCAGCCGGAGGAGGGGATCATCAAGAAGGACGGCAAGGAGGTCCAGATCAAGGACCCCAACTACGCCAACGACCTGGGCATCGGGATGGTCCATCAGCACTTCAAGCTGGTGGAATGCTTCACGGTCCTCGACAACATCATCATGGGCGTGGAGCCCACCCGCGCCGGCTTCCTCCAGAAGGACGAGGCCCGGAAGAAGATCCTGGCTCTGTCCGAGAGGTACGGTCTGCAGGTGGACCCGGACGCCCGCATCGAGGACATCACCGTGGGCATGCAGCAGCGCACCGAGATTCTGAAGATGCTCTATCGGGACAACGAGATCCTGATCTTCGACGAGCCCACCGCCGTGCTTACCCCCCAGGAGATCGAGGAGCTCATGACCATCATGAAGAACCTCTCCAAGGAGGGCAAGAGCATCCTTTTCATCTCCCACAAACTCAACGAGATCATGGCCGTGGCCGACCGCTGCTCCGTGCTGCGCAAGGGCAAATACATCGGCACCGTGGAGACCAAGAACACCACCGCCGAGGAGCTGTCCGCCATGATGGTGGGCCGCAACGTCAATTTTCACGTGGCCAAGGAGCCCAAGGAGCCCGGTGAAGTGGTCCTCTCCGTGGAGGGTATGACCGTGGCCTCCAAGGCCCACAGCAACAACGCGGTGAAGAACGTGTCGCTGAAGGTTCGCCGGGGCGAGATCGTGTGTATCGCCGGCATCGACGGCAACGGCCAGACCGAGTTCGTCTACGGCCTCACGGGGCTCGAGCCTCTGGTATCCGGCAAGATCCTCCTGAACGGCAAGGACATCAGCAAGACCCCCATCCGGGAGCGGAACATCCTGGGCATGAGCCACATCCCCGAGGACCGGCACAAGCACGGCCTGGTCCTGGACTACCCCCTCGAATACAACTTCATTCTGGAACGGTATTTCGAGCCGGAGTTCACGGACAAAGCGGGCTTCCTGAAGCGGGGCAACATCCGCAAGTACGCGGAGAAGCTCATCGAGCAGTACGACGTCCGTTCCGGCCAGGGCCCCATCACCATCGCCCGCAGCATGTCCGGCGGCAACCAGCAGAAGGCCATCATCGGCCGTGAGCTGGATCGGGAGAATCCTCTG
>JAZRUD010000374.1:0-3258 GCA_045652385.1 Clostridia bacterium | reverse complement strand
AACTGAATCAGGACAACCTGGTGAAGATCGTGGATGGAAATGGAAACGAACAGACCCTGGTAAAACCCAGCATTGAAACACTTGCCTACACCTATGTCAAGAACGAAGATATTCAGAACAGTCTCGAGAACGGCGAAGTGCACCTTGTCAACAAGGTCACCCAGGGTTCCGTCATCGACTCCATGGTGGAGTCGAACACGTTAGGAAATACTGCTTATCCTCGTGTAGGCCTTTCGTTCATAACCTTCAGCTATGAACTTCCTGCGGTCAGCGAGCAGGCCGTGCGCCAGGCCATTGCTTGGTGCATCGACAGAGACAAGATTACGGAAGAGTATTGCGGCTCCTATGGCGTCCGTATGGATGGCTTTTACGGAATGAACCAGTGGGAGTATTTGATGGCTGCGGGAAAGATCGGATATCCCCTTCTCAAGGGATATGACAGCGAGGATGGCCCCGCTGCAGAGGATGACGGTTCCTCCGGTTTCCCCAATCGCTATGCTCGGGACAAGCAAGAGTATATGCGTATGCTCAGCAGGTGGCGGCAGTTGTCCTTGAAGGGCCTCGCCGTGTACACGGTCAATGTCGACAAGGCCAATTCGCTGCTGGACAATGCCGGCTGGAGGCTGAATAAGGATGGCGGCAATTACCGGGCAGACACGGATGACGTGCGCTGCAAGCGAGTGAATGGCGAATTGATCGCTCTGGATCTGAAGCTGATGTATCTTGAAGGGAGCCAGATCGGTGACATCATCCAGGCTAACTCTCTCGAGAACCTGAATGCTTGCGGGATCAAACTGACTATGGTACCGGCATCTGCGCAGGATCTGCTTTCGTCGTATTATCGGCAGACAGAGCGGACCACAGAGCTGATCTATCTCGCAACGAACTTCAGTACGGTGTATGATCCTGCCATTTTGCTCAGTACGGATACCAGCCCGAATCATCAATTATGGAACACCATGTATACGGATGACGAGCTTCTGTACAGGCTTGCGGTAGATATGCGAAAGACCCAGCCGGGCGATATATTTACCTATTTGACGAAATGGATCGCCTTTCAGAAGAGATACAATCAAGTGCTGCCGGCTATCCCTGTGTATTCGAATACATACTATGACTTCTATATTCCTGAGCTGCAGAACTACGATATATCGGCTCACGGGACATGGGCTCAGGCGATAATCGAGAGCTATCTCAATACCAATCCGTAAATACGATCGGGTCCTTCAAGTCAGGATACAAGATAGAAAAGAAGCGCGAAGCACTTTAGTTCGCGCTTCTTTCTATATGAGTTTTAAAACTCCATTACAACTCGTTCATGGCTTTATTGCGGTTTGTCCGAAAATGGCTGATAGAATGGAAGGGAAGAAAGGAGTGCATAGTATGAAACGAATTTGTATTTTTATTCTTTTTGCTTTGATGATATTCACTGCCTGCCAGCCCACACCGGAGGTGGAACCCATCATCAACCGCACTGACGATTATGAGGACAAAAAGACGATGACGGTCGAGGGCCCCCAAAGCGTTATGGGAGAAGAGCAGGGGGAGCTGCGCATCGACGAAGAATACACCACACCCCGCGGAGTGCCGATAACAATTCATGCCACGGTGGCTGCGCCGGAGGAGGCGACCGTCCCCATCCTGCGGGTGCAGACGAAGCGGTTTACCAAGGAGCAAATCCTGCATTGGATCGACGTTCTGGGCGAAGGCGCGGTCCTCTGTGAGCAGCCGAAGGACCCCTTCTCCCGAGAATACTATGCTGAATGCATCCAACGGGAGCAGGAAGCCATCGAACGGGAAACGGACGAAAAGAAGATCGAAGAATACAGGGAAACGCTGGAGTTCTATCGGAACGCCTACAACAAAGCTAAGCCCGAGAGCGAGATAGACCGGGACAGGCCCTTCGACATAGGGAAAATAGAGGAGAAAAACAATTTCTCCATCGTACTTCGTAAGGAAGGGGAGACCGTCGGCACCGTGATCGTGACCGATTATGACGACGACGTTTCGCGCTATGTGTTTGAATATGTCCCGGCGGGTCCAAGACGGACCTATACCGGCGATTTGCCCCTCTCCGATCCAAGCACATCGTCCATGACGTTTACCGAAAGGGATGCTATTGAAGAAGCGATAGCGTTCATGGAGCGGCTGGGCATACCGGACATGGAGCACGCCTATACAGAGATCATGTTCCGCTATGAGGGAACCAGGATCGATGGGCGTCCCGAGGCATATCGGCTCTTTTTCACCCGCACGGTCGATGGGATACCCAAACCCTTCTATTGGATCAAAACCTGGCAGCTTGGTTATCAGGAGCAGGATCGTCAGGAATACAGGCCTGCCTGGACACCGGAATACATCGATATCACCGTTGACGCGGAGGGGATTACCGACTTTCGTTGGCAGAACCCCGTGGAAATCGTAGAGACCGTCAACGAAAACGTGGCCGTGGTGCCCTTCGACCAAGCGCGTCAGGCCTTCGACAGCTATATGGACATCCTTCGTTCGGCTGGCGACTATATGGACGGCGATGCAACTGTTGAGATCACGGATATTCTGTTTGGGTACGATTTCTTTCCCGTCAAGGATTCGCTGTGCACGTTCGACATGGTCCCCTGCTGGTTTTTCCTGGGCTATGACAAGGAAAGCAGACTGATGCACACCCGGGGCGCCCAGCTGATCCTGAACGCCGTGGACGGCAAGCTCCCGATTTCCTGACGAAGATCTATCGTTTCAGAATCAGCAAGGCCCCGCAGCCGAGGGCCAATGTCACCACCAGGAAACACAGGACCCAGCGGGGAAGGAGACAGAGGAGGATCACCGCCAGCACGGTCAGCAGCAGATAGAGAATCAGGTTGCGCCAATTGACGCGGCAGAAGCATTTGGCTCTTTTCATAGGAAAACACCCCCATAGTACATGGTACGCAGCCGCCCGGCGAAAGGTTCCCGAAATCTGTCGTCGGGCATAGGATACATGTATCATGCATTTTGTTAAGGAGGCTGCCCATGGAAGGAGCCTTATTGTCGGTAGAAAACGTATCCGTATACTATCACACGCCTCAAGGAGAGACGGAAGCGGTGCGGGATCTCTCGTTTCAGGTAGCGAGGGGAGAATTTGTTGCCGTGGTGGGACCGTCAGGGTGCGGCAAGACCACCATGCTGTCCCTCATCATGGGGCTGAACACTCCATCGACGGGGCAAGTGGTTTTCCCTTTGGGCCCCTGTCCCATGGGGTATATGCTCCAGCGGGATAATCTC
>JAZRUD010000373.1:0-19668 GCA_045652385.1 Clostridia bacterium | reverse complement strand
GCAAAAAGTCGAAGGCCTCCTGCCCTTTCTCCAGGGGGAAGGTGTGGGTGATGAGGCGGCGGTAGTGGTCGGGATTGTTCCGCACGGCCTCGTAGGCCATTCTGAAGTGATCCAGGCGGAAACCGCTGCTGCCCATGACGGATACCTTCCGGTAGTGGAGGTCGTGGGCGTCCACGTTCAGCACCGTGCCGGAGGGGAGTCCGGCGAACACGTGGACCCGTCCCCCGTTATGGACGGAATGGATGGCCTGCTCCACCAGCTCCTTCTTGTTCACCGCCACGAAGATGCGGGTGAATTCCTTCAAGTTATACTTGTCCAGGGGCGCCGCCGGGATGCCCCAGCCGTTGAGGCAGTCCTGCCTTAGCTCGTTGAGCTCCGCCACCTGCACGTCGATGCTCCGATCCTTCAGGGTGAAGGCGATGAGGGCGCCCATGGGGCCGCCGCCTATGACCAGGGCTTTGTCCCTCTCGGTGACCTCCATCTGCTCCACCCCGTCCAGCACGCAGGCCAGGGGCTCCACCAGCGCGAAGGCCTTGTCCCGCCCGGGGATAGGGAACACGCCCCGCTGGACGAACGACAAGGGGACGCTCACCTTCTCGCAGAAGGCGCCGTCCCCCACATACTCTTTGTTCTTGCAGCTTTCTCCGTTGCCCTGACGGCATTCGTCGCAGACGCCGCACTCCCCGTAGGGCGCCACGACCACGTAGTCGCCGGGGGCGTAGCCGCAGCCGGCCGGCGCCTTGTCCACCACGCCGTAGAACTCGTGGCCCAGGATCGTGGGGGGCTTGAAATAGGGATGTCCGTGGAGTAAAGTCTTCAGATCGGTCCCGCAGATAGCGCAGCCCAGGACGCGCACCAGAAACTCTCCCTGCGGTTCCGGCACGTCGCGGACTTCCAGCTGCTTTTCGGCGACATACACCAATGCTTTCATCTGCTTCAACTCCTTATCGTAGTATAGATGGCTTCCGCGGTGACGCTGTCCGTCACCAGCATGTTGTAGTATCCTGCTCGTGCGGCGGCGATGAGGGCGGGGACCTTGTCCCGCCCGCCGGCCAGACAGATCACTTTGCGGACCTGGCGAAGATCGAGGGCGTCGAAGGCCACCCGCTCATAGCCGGAGATTTCGGGCACCAGAGTGCCGTCCGCCCGAAAGAAATGGGTCAGCACGTCGCCCACGGCCTGGGACAGGAGCGTTCGCTCGGCGGGCTGGGCGGTGACCTCGGTGATGAAGAAGTGATCGGAGCCGGGCGCGGTCCCTACGCCCACGATGGCGGCGTCCAGATCGTCCCAATAGCGGTGCAGCTGCTGGAGCCGCTTCTTTTCCAGCTCCGACAGGGCCACCTCGCTCTCCCGAAAGGCGGGCACGTTGATGAAATAGGTATGGGCCCGGAACCGCTCGCCCATCCGGTCCAAGATAGCGTTCACCTGCATGGCCGGGTTGTCCGTGCCGGAGACGCCGATAAGGGGTACGAACAGCTTTTCGGACTCCGACCCCCGGTGGGACAGGACGCAGCTCGTGCGGTACACGGTTCGGCCCCAGCCCACGCCCACCGTCCGGCAGGACTTGAGCTCCTTGGGGAGGAAGCCGGCGGCGGCGGTGGCGATGGCCTCGATGATCTCCTCCTCGGCGGCGGTCTCGTTGAGGGGCGCGATGATCACGTCCTTCAGCTTCAGCTCCCGAATGAGATCGTCCCGAAGCTCGTTCAGGCTGATCCTGCCCGGCATGCGCACGGTGATATCCACGATGCCGCGGGCGCGCGCCTGATCCAGCAGCCGGGAGATCTGGGAGCGGGAGATACTCTCCACCGCCGCGATCTGCGCCTGGGTCAGGCCGTCCATATAGTACATCTTGGCGATACGATACATCTGCATCATATCCGTGCGATTCCGAGGCATGGGGCAGCTCCTGTATTATTTATGAAGGATCCGGTACAGCTTTTCGATCCGCTCCGCGGCGTCCTCGCTCTGGAACAGGTTCCGGCCGAAGCAGAAGCCCTTGACGCCGCAGCGCACGGCGTCCGCCGCCGTGTCCAGAATGTCCGCGCCCTTGGGCCCGCCGGCGAGGACGATGGGCACCGGGCAGTTTTTGACCACGGTCTCGAAGTTCTCGGTGTAGAAGGCCTTCACCACGTCCGCCCCCAGCTCCGCAGCCACCCGGGCGCCGTTGGCCTGGATGTCGAAGGTCTGGGTCTTGGTGAAGTCGTCGGCCAGAATCTCCACCACCACGGGGATCTGGAGCCGGTGGAAGCCGTCGATGGCAGCGGCGGCGTCCTGGATGCTCCTATAATCGGCTCCGCCCAGGACCATCATCATCACCACCGCGTCCGCGCCCATGGCAAGAGCGGTCTCGGGACTCACGAAGTTCTTGTTCACGTTGGTGAATTCCGTGGAAAGGAAGGTGCCGCCGAAGGAGGTCCGAAGGATGATCTTCTTGTGCAGCAGCTCCTTCTGGGCCAGCCGGGCCACACCGGGGTTGATCAAAAAGGCGTCCAGCTGGGAGTCTTTCCGGGCGCGGATCACGGAGACGGGGTCCTCCAGCCCGTCCACCAGGCCGCACTGGGGCAGATCCATGGCCATGGCGAACAGCTTTCCTTCGTTGGAGAACAGGCGGGCAACGTTGCGCTCTAATCCATTCATAAATAAAACCCCACTTTCCAGCGTTTTTTTCATTGTACAGCATACCGGGGACAATTACAATCCACCCGAAAATATTTGCACATTTGTCCATCACTTTTTTGCATAATATCCTGCAAAATTCGGGAAAAGCTGCGCCCGCATGGCGTTTTTGCGGCTTCGGAGCATTTGGGCATTTGTGAAAAATGAAGAAAAAAACTGGACAGGCGACAGCGGTCTCGCTATAATATACACTGTATACAGGCGGTCTGCCTCATGGGGTGCGCCGCGGCGTACGACACATCATTTTGAAATGAAAACAGGAGGGATCCACATGAAAAAGACCTGGTTCGCATTGCTGCTGGCAGTGGTGATGCTGGCGTCCATGTTCGTCGGCTGCACCCAGAAGCCTGCGGAAAAGCCCGCTGAGGCGGCTCCCGTCGTGACGGAAGCGCCCAAGCCCACCGAAGCCCCCAAAGAGGAGCCCAAGCCCACCGAGGCGCCCGCTCCCGAGCCCACCGCTGAGCCTGAGCCTGCGCCCGAGCCTGAGCCCGAGCCCGAAGGCCTCCACAAGCTGGTCGTGCTGAACACCCTGGTGAAGGACATCGAGACGGTTAACAGCGAGGATTCCCGCTTCAACGCCTACTGGCTGCCTTCCTACAAGTTCGGCGAGATCTTCGAGAAGAACTTCTGGTTCGTGCCCGAAGCCAACGAAATCGTGGCCGTCACCGCCTACAGCGACGGCTACACCGACGACGGTACCGATTCCTATGAGACCCTGTGCGCCAAGGGCCTGGCCTTCGGCTTCACCGACAGCAAGGGCGGCACCTACGACGTGTTCACCGGTCCCACCCAGAAGATGAACGCCATGGTCCAGTACATGGGCTACATCCTCACCGGCCATGAGTGCGCCTTGTTCGTGCCCGAAGACGGCTGGGAGAGCGTGAAGGAGCTCTTTGAAGAGATCGGCATGGCCGAGGCCGAGTCCTACGACTTCATCTGCGCCGACGATTGGACCGAGGAGATCGCCGCCGAGGATCTCGACAAGGTCAAGATCTATGTGGATGAGAAGGGCACCGTCGATGCCACCTCCATCCTCTACGCCGGCTACGGCCTCACCAGCATCCGCTACATCGTGCCTCACGGCCTCACCAAGGAGTCTGAGCCGGTGGACGGCATCTGCCATATCGTGGTCATGCCCAACGCCGACGGCATCCTGGACACCGAAGCCCCTGAGCTCATGAACTACGGCGGCACCCTGTACGACGCCTATCCCGTGGCGGACGTGCTTGCCAAGGCCGGGATCGAGACCACCACGGCCAAGGCCATCTCCTACAAGGACGGCTACATCTTCGACTACGACATCGACACCTTCATGAAGGTTTACATCTGCCTGGACACCAAGAACAAGAACGACGCCTTCACCTGCGGCAAGGCCCAGGTCCGGGATCAGCTCTGCAAGGCGGCCGGCCAGTACATCTTCGATGACGCCGCCCTGGTCTACGTGCCCGGTACGGACGTGCTGCCCGACGGTTACAGCGTAGTCGATCTGTTCAAGACCATCGGCATGGTGGAAGCCAAGGCGTACAAGTTCACCTGCGCCGACGGCTGGGCCGAGGAGATCGACGTGGAGGACCTCGCTGAAGTGAAGATCTTCATCAACGCTGCCGGCGACGGCGTGGACGCCACTTCCATCGCCTACCCCGACTACACGCTGATGAACATCCTCGAGATCACTCCCGTCGCCTGAGTATGCGAAAAAACCTCCCCGGTTGGGGAGGTTTTTTTATTCATCATAGGATTTTGAGCGAAAACCAAACCACAGGGAGGAAAACGCTGTGAAAAAAACCATTGCTTTTTGTCTTGCCCTCGTGATGCTGCTGGGCATCGTCGCCGGATGCAAGAAGACCGAGACCGCAGAGGTCAAGCCTCAGGCGACGGAAGCCCCCGCCCCGGCGACGGCGGCCCCCGCCCCGGCGGCCACGGAGGTCCCGGCTCCCACGGAGCCCCCCTTCAAGGGCGCGTACCCCGGTGACGAATACGCCACCGGCGCCGTGGGCGAATTCGGCGCGGCGGCCTGCGCCAACCCCATCGCGTCCCAGATCGGTGTGGACATCCTCAAGGCCGGCGGCAACGCCGTGGACGCGGCCGTGGCCATGATCTACGCCGTGGGCCTGCTGGAGCCCGCCGCTTCCGGCATGGGCGGCGCGGGCCAGATGGTCATCTACCTGAAGGCGGAGGACCGCTATCTGGTGCTGGAGTACATGACCCAGGCGCCCGGGGCGGCCATCGCCGGGGAGATCTCCACCGATACCTCCTCCAACCCGCCCTCCGTGGAGTCTTTGGCTATCCCCGGGGTGGTCAACGGCACCATGACGGCCCTCGAGAAATACGGCAGCGGCAATCTGACCCGCCGCCAGGTCCTGCAGCCGGTCATCGACCTGGCCCGCAACGGGTTCACCCTGCCGCCCCGCTGGAACGCCAACATCGAGGGCCGGTACGAGAACCTGTCCTCGTATCCCTACACCCTGAACCTCTATACCGACGACGGCTTCACCTATTCCAACGGTCAGACCATCTACAACAAGGACCTGGCCGACACCCTGGATCTCATCGCCGACGGGGGCAAGGAAGCCTTCTATAACAGCGATTTCACCCAGAAGATGGTGGATTACATCCAGTCCATCGGCGGCATCCTGACCCGGGAGGACTTCGCCCAGTACGAGACCCGGGAGCGGGAAGCCATTTCCACCACCTACCGGGGCAACACCGTCTACACCGTGGGCGGTCCCAGCAACGGCGGCGTGGCCCTCCTCGAGATGCTGAACATCATGGAGAACTTCGACATGAAGGCCCTGGGCCACGACAGCATGGAAGCCGTCAAGGTCACTGCGGACGCCTACGCTCTTGCGGAGATGGACGGCGTGGCCTACATGGCCGACCCGGACTACTACGACCTGCCCGTGGCCGAAATGATCAGCAAGGAGTACGCCAAGGAACGTGCCGCCAAGATCACCCTGGACACCTACCTCAAGAACGCCAAGAAAGGCAACCTCACCGTGACCCTCAGCGCTACCGGCGAGGCTGTGGCTGCCGCCAACACCCCCGATCAGGGCGGCACCACGCACCTGGCCGTCATGGACAAGGACGGGAACGTGGTCTCCACCACCAACACCAACGGCATCAACTTCGGCTCCGCCGTGGCGGTGCCGGGCACGGGCTTCGTGTTCAGCGCCCATCTCGGCAACCTGACCAACAGCCCCTCCGCCAAGGTAAACCGGCTCATGCCCTACATCCGGGTCCGCTCCACCATCTGCCCCTCCATCGTGGCCGACGAGAACGGCGTGCCCTTTATGGCCGTGGGCTCTCCCGGCAACTGGGCCCTGGTGTCCGCCGTGGCCATCGCCATCTCCAACGTCATCGACTACGACATGAACGTGGCCGAGGCCGTGAACGCGCCCCGGGTCTATCGGGATCAGAACAGCAAGAACCTGTCCATCGAGAGCCGGTACAGCCAGGAGACCCGCGACAAGCTCACCGCCCTGGGCTTCTCCCTCACCGACGAGGGCGAGCTGGGTGCCCATGTGGGCTGCGTGGCCGCCGTGTACCATAAGCCCGGCGATAAGTTCTATGCCGCCGCGGACTACCGCCGCTTCTACGGCTCCGCTGCCTATTGACGCGCTTCATACTAAGGCCGGGGAGAGCGCCCAAGCTGGCCCCGGCCCAGGAGGTTTTTTATCATGCGTGAAGAATATCTGCTTGCCCTCCTGATGCTGGGGGTGGTGGCGGTGGCGGAGATCGTCACCCGGAACCATCCCAAGTGGTGGGCGCCCGCCCTGCTGCTGGCCGCTGTGGCCGGGAGCCTGGCGGCGGGCATGGGCCTGCGCTTTCGGGAGATCGTGGAGGGACCCTTCGGCTTTCTCGACGCCCTGCTGCCCTGCGTGGTGGGTATGGTCTTTCTCCGGGTGCTGAAAGACAACGGAGCCTGGGACGGGCTTTTGAGCCGGCTTCTGGGGAAAAATCCCGTCCTGTCCAGCTTCGGAGCGCTGCTGTTCCTGGCCCTGCCCGGCATGCTGACGGGCTTCGCCACGGCTTCCGTGCTGATGAGCGCCAAGCCGGTGTACGGATATCTGCGCAGCCGCGGCGCCGATAAGGCGAAAGCTGTGGGCTTCGTCGCCGTGGGCGCGTTCCTGGGCATGATGCTGCCCCCCAACTGCATCCCCGCCATCGTGGCGGCCAACGGCGCGGGGAGCGTGCTGCCCACCCCCTATGTGGGCTTTTTCCTGCCGCTGCTGGTGCTGATCCTTCCCGCCTTCCTCCTCTTCGGGCTGATGAGCGCGTCTCTCTTCAAGGGGGCCGCTCCCGATCTTGAAAAAGGAAAGCTCCTGCCCCTGCTGCCCCTCGGCGTGGTGGCGCTGCTGGTGCTGGTGGAAGGCTTGCTGGGCTCCTACGTGTACGTAGGCGGCCAGGTGATCATCTTCCTGGTGGGCCTGGTGCTGGCGTTCCTGCTTCCGGCGGAGCGCCGGGGCATCAAGGCGGCCTTCGATACCGTGCTCCAGGGCGTCGCGGACCTGGCCGTTCCTGCGGCGGCAGTCTTCGCCTTGGGCTCCTTCATCGAGGTCAGCTCCATGAACGGCATCCGGGGCATCTTCTCCTACCATATCTTGCCCTGGACCAACGGGGACCTCACCTGGGCGGTGATGCTGGTGCTTATGGCCCTGTCCCTCGTCGTGGGCTTCTTCCTGTCTGCGCCGCTGCCCGCCTTTTTCATCACCTACGCGGTGTTCCCCATCGGATGGCTCGCCAACACGGTCATCGTCACGGGCTGCGCGGCGGCTGTGGGCGCGGCGTGCCTCATCGCCTTTCGGGGCGGCGTCTTCTCCCGCACCCGGGAAGAGCTGGGGATTGAGGACGTGACCTATGGGCAGGTCCTTCCGCAGCTGCTGCTGCCGGCACTGCTGGCAGTGATCATGGGCGTCATCATGGTCGTCTTCGGCGACGGGATGACGGGACTCATTCTGTAAGGAGGGGAAAGCGCATGATATCCATCATTTACTACGTCGTGATCTCCCTGCTTGCGGTGCTGCTGCTGGTGAACCTGCTGAAGAAGCGGCCGGTGCCGGAGCTCATCTCCCTGGCGGTCATCCTGGTGACCTTCGCCCTCAGGGCGCTGCACATCAAGTGAGGAGGCGGCCATGAAGAAATACAGCTATCTTTGGAAAAACATCCTGATATTGGCCGTCGCCCTTCTGTTCGCCGCCGTGGCGGCCCACGATTTCCTCGCCATGCGGACTCCGGAGCCCGTGGCAGCCAGCGACGGTCTCACCCGGGTGGCTAAGCTCTCCGAATACTGTGCGAACCTGAAGGGCACCGTGGGGGACGAGGAGATCTACATGTTCGATTCCGGCGTGCCCGGCGGCACCTTCCTGGTGCTGGGCGGTACCCACCCCAATGAGAGCGCCGGTATGATGGCCGCCATCGCCATGGCGGAGAACATCGAGGTGACGGCGGGCCGGGTCTTCATCATGCCCTGGACCAACACCTCCGGCTTCACCCATACCTCGCCTCTCGACGGCATGCAGGATCTGTTCACCATCACCCTGAGGGACGGCTCCACCCGCACCTTCCGGGTGGGCAACCGGCTCACCAACCCGGTGGACCAGTGGCCCGACCGCAACTACTATGAGGGCACCTCCGGCCGGAAACTGGTGGGCACGGAGACGGCGGAGATCCGCAACGTGACCCGCCTCTATCCCGGCAACGAGAACGGCGTCCTCACCGAGCAGGTCTGCGCGGGCATCAAAAACATGATCGTCCGGGAGAACGTGTCCATCGTCATGGACATGCACGAGGGCTCTCCGGAGTTCTACTATCTGGACACCACCATGGCCCACGAACGGGCCTTGAACGTAGCCTCCCTCATGGCCATGGACATGGGCATGGAAGGGCTGGACATGAAGGCGGAGCTGTCCGGACAGACCAGCTACGGCCTGTCCCACCGGAGCCTGGGGGACAACACCGACGCCCTCATGACCCTCATGGAGACCTACAACCCCTCCATGGGCCCCCTCCACGGGAAGATGGACGACGACCTCATCATCAACGGCAACGAGCCCAACTACTATCAGGCCCATCTGGACGGCTACATCTACTATCGGGTGAAGGAGAACGGCATCCCCCTCATCGAGCGGATCGCCCGGCACATCGTGTGCATCACCAAGCTGAAGGACGCCTACAACCTGTATCATCCCGAAGCGCCCATCGAGTTCACCTGTATCGGGTCCTATGACGATATGGTGAAGCTGGGCCTCGAAGGCGTTTTCAAGCCTGTCAAATAAAGGATACCCCTGCGAATATAAAGAAAAGAGGAAAAGAAAACCATGAAAAAGATCATCGCCATCCTGTTGGCCGTCCTGTTCGTCACTGCCTTCGCCGCCTGCGGCGGCAAGACCGAGGAAGCTGCCCCCGCGCCTGCCGCTCAGGCTCCCGCCGAGCAGAAGCAGGAAACCTACACCTCCTCCCAGGGCACCGTGGACGGGTTCGATCCCAACCAGAAGACCGAGTTCCCCATGAATACCAGCGAGGAAGTCCGTGTCTTCAACATCGGCGAGGTGGACGCTTCCCAGTTCGAAACGCCCATCCTGGTGACCTCCTTCGGTCAGAGCGCCGACACCTCCATGATGGACGCCATCATGAAGCGGTCCGGCGTGAAGGACTACGCCTTCAACGCTCTGGCCAAGGATGCCGACATCAAGAACTATAAGACCGTCATCATCGTCTGCGGCGCCAGCTCCAAGGGCCTGGGCGCGGCCGGCATCTCCGAGGCGGACGAGACCGCCCGGGCCGAGAAGATCATGTCCGCCATCAAGGAGACCAACCCGGCGGTTATCATGGCCCATCTGGGCGGCTCCATGCGCCGGGGCGTCCTGTCCGACAAGCTCACCGACATGGTGCTGGAGGTGGCCAAATACATGGTGGTGGTGGAGGACGCCAACTTCGACGGCAAGTTCACCACCGTGGCCCAGGAGAAGAACATCCCCCTGACCTATCTGTTCGCCATCAAGGACGGCATGGACGTGTTCTCCGACCTGTTCAACAAGTAAGCGCCTGATTTCGTCGCCCTGCCCGCCCCGATCCCCGGGGCGGGCGGGATGTTTTCCTGATCCGATACAGAGAGGAGAACGCTTTGGATATCGAATTACTGGTCCTGTTGGCCATGCTGGGCGTGTTCCTGATCGGGAACCTGCTCTTAAAGCTCCCCGTCAGCATCTCCATGATCCTGGGCGCCGTGGCCGGCGCGCTGGTGGCGGGGGAGGGCATTCCCATCCGGCATCTGTTCGAGGGATGCTTCACCTATGTGGACACCATCCTGATCATCTCCACGGCCATGCTGTTCATGACCGCCATCCAGCGCTCCGGCGCTTTGGAGGCCCTGAACGCGTTGATCGTCACCAAGTTTTATAAGGTCCCGGCCCTCATGCTCATTCTGCTCATGTTCATCGTCATGTTCCCGGGCATGATCACCGGCTCCTCCACCGCCGCGGTCCTCTCCGCCGGCGCCATCGTGGCTCCCATTTTGCTGAAGATCGGCATCCCCAAGGAGCGGGCCGGCGCCATCCTGGCCGTGGGCGCCATCATGGGCATGGCGGCTCCGCCGGTGAACATCCCCGCCATGCTGATCGCGGGGGGCGTGGACATGCCCTACATCGGCTTTGAAGGGCCGCTGTTCCTCATCACCATCCCCTGCGCCATCTTCACGGTCCTGTTCCTGGGGCTCAAGTACTGCAAGAACCTGGATATCGAGGAGCTGAAGAAGGACCTCGATATGGAGGTGGGGAAGAAGTACGGCTTCAAGCTCTATATCCCCATCCTGCTGCTGGTGGTGCTGCTGGTGCTGACCCGGGCCGTCCCCAAGCTCATGCCCCAGCTGGGCACGCCCCTCATCTTCCTCCTTTGCGCCGTGGTGGCTGTGTTCACCGGCCGCCGGTTCAACGCCTGGGAGGGGGGATTGGAGGCCATGGACACCACCATTCCCGTCCTTGCCAAGCTCATGGGCGTGGGCATGTTCATCCAGGTTTTGACCCTCACCGGCGCCCGGGGCTACATCGTGGTCTCCTGCCTGGGTTGGGGTCTGGTGGCCCTGTACGTGGCCATCTGCACCATAATGCCGGGCTTCGGCGCGGTCAGCTCCTACGGTGCGGCCAGCGTCATGGGCGTCCCCTTCCTGCTGGTGCTGCTGGACACCGGCGATCAGATCACCATCGCGGCCCTGCTCTCCTTCATCTGCTGTCTGGGCGATCTCATGCCGCCCACGGCTTTGGCGGGCAACTACGCCGCCCAGATCGTGGGCCTCAAGTATAAGCCCGTTCTGAAGCACTGCGTGATCCCGTTCCTGGTGTGCATCGCCCTGGCGGTGATCTACCTGCTCAACTCCAAGTACATGGGCTTTTTGACCCGGTGAGGAGGGAAGAATATGCTGTTTTTGAAATACGTGTATCTGGCCATCGTGGCGTTGCTGCTGGCGCTGATCCTCACCAACATGTTCAAGAAGGACAAGTTCCTGTACCAGCTGGACGCGGCCCTGGTCATCATCCCCCTGATCCTGCGGCTGCTGCTGATTAAGTGAGGGCGAAGCTATGAATAAGATACCGAAACGAATTTGGACCGCTGCAGCCCTGTGCCTGCTGGCCGCCGTCGTGTGCGTGTACCTGGGCGTCACCTTCTCCTCTATGTGGAAGGATCAGCCCATCTATCCCGGCCCGGGCGTCACCGGGATACAGATGCTCTCCGATTATAACCCGAACCTCAAGGGGACCCACGGGGACACGGAGGTCTACGTGCTGGATTCCGGCAAGCCCGGCGCGGCGGTGCTGGTGCTGGGCGGCACCCACCCCAACGAGCCCTCAGGCGTGGTGGCGGCGGTGGCCCTCATCGAGAACTGTCAGCCGAAAACCGGCGTCCTTTACGTGATCCCCCGGGCCAACCACAGCGCCTTCACCTGCACGGACCCCCAGGAGGGCGCGCCAATGTTCTTCACCATCTCCACCCCCGGCGGGGATCGGACCTTCCGCTTCGGCTCCCGGGCCACCAACCCCATCGATCAGTGGCCTGACTCCGACGTGTACGTCCACCGCACCAGCGGCCAGACCCTGTCGGGCAGCGAGACAAGGAACCTGAACCGAGCCTATCCCGGCAGCAACAGCGGCACCTTCACCGAGCGGGTCACCTACGGCATCACGGAGCTGGTGAAGCAAAAGGACGTGAAGATCACCGTGGACCTCCACGAGGCGTCTCCGGAGTACACCACGGTCAACGCCATCGTGGCCCATCAAGACGCCATCGAGCTGGCCAGCTGGGCCTCCATGGACATGCAGATGGAGGGCATGAACATCAGCATCGAGGCGTCGCCCACCAACCTCCACGGCCTGTCTCACCGGGAGCTGGGCGATTTCACCGATACCCTGGCCACCCTCATGGAGACCGCCAACGCCTCCCAGGGCCGGCTCCGGGGCCGGACCAACGCCGATCTGGTGGTGAAGGGCGTGGACAAATACTACGTCCGGGCCCGCAAAGCCGGCTCGGTCACCGTGGAATTCACCGAGGCGGGCATCCCCATAGACGAGCGGGTGGCCCGGCACATCTGCGGCATCGAACAGCTGTGCAACGCCTATAACGAGCTGGGCAACGAGCAGACCATCGAACTGGACGGCCTGCCCTCCTATCAGGAGATCCTAACCAACGGCATCGGGTATTATCTGTCCCCCGGAAAGTAAGAGAACGTGAAACGGATATGGATGATTTGTCTGGCGGGGCTGCTCTTGCTCGCAGGATGCGCCCCCCGACAAACGACAACCGAACATGCAGCGCCCACAGAGGCGCCCGCCGTCGATGCTACCCCCTTGCCTGTGGACGACGGACCTGATCCCCAGGAGGAAGGGGACATGACCGTGATCATCGGCGGAGAGACCTTCGCCTACGACGGCTACCGGGTCATCGAGCCGGAGGTCACCTTCGATATTCACACCAAAACGGCGGATGATTTCGTGGACGATTTCAGCACGGTCTACGAAGCGGCGCGGGAGAGCTATCGCTTGACCCCCGGTGCGGAGACGGAGACCACCGTGGTGAAGATCACCGGCGCCGAACCCGGGCCCACCGTCTATGTGGCCGCGGGCATCCACGGGGATGAACGGGCCGCCTGGTACGCGGGGCTGATGCTCCAAAGTATCACCATCAAGGCGGGCACCCTGTACGTGCTGGCCCCGGCCAACGCCTGGGGCGCCCAGCGGAACTGGCGGCTGGTGGGGGAGGAAGACCCCAACCGCTGCTTCCCCGGGAACGAAACCGGCACATTAGCCCAGCGCATCTGCTACGCCATCTTCCATGACATTGAGGAAAAGGAGCCGGAGCTGCTGCTGGACCTCCACGAGGCTATCGTGTACAGGGAGGGCCGGGACTTTCTGGGCAGCACCCTCATCTATACCTCTTTGGAGGGAATGGAGGACCTGTTCTTCGATCTGCTGTTCGCCACCCAGGACGGGGAGGTGACCTCCTGTCCCTTCGGCTACAACGGCCCCGGGCCTGCGGGCAGCATGAACCGCACCGTCACCGATCGACTGCAGATACCCTCCATCACCGTGGAGACCTTCCGGGGCTTTCCCATGGAGCGCCGGGTATCGGATCAGCTGAAGGTGGTGGCCTACGTCCTGCGCTACAAGGGCATGCTATGAGCCTGCCGGATTACATTCTGATCGCAGTATGCGCCGCATATCTCCTATACCTGGCGGGGGAGAAGCTTCTCCTCGGCCGGTGTAGGAGTTCTTTTATCCACGTGATCCATGTGAACGGCATCCGGGGCAAGTCCTCTACGGTCCGGCTCATCGACGCGGGCCTGCGGGGCGGCGGCGTCCGGGTGCTTTCCAAGTCCACCGGCACCCTGCCCATGATCCTTCATGTGGACGGGCTGGAGGAACAGATCGTGCGCCGCGCTCCTGCCAACATCCGGGAGCAGCGGGACATGATGCGCCTCGCCCGGCGGGAAGGGGCCCAGGTGCTGGTGGTGGAGTGCATGGCCATCCACCCGGAATCCCAGTGGGCCTCGGAGCAGATGCTCCGGGCGGATATCGGCGTGATCACCAACGTTCGTTTGGATCACACGGACGTGATGGGCGAGACCCGGGAGGAGATCTGTGACGCCCTTCTCTCCATGCGGCCCCGCAAGGGGGACTTGTTCACCTGCGAAGGGGACATGGCGCCCCGGATGGAGAAAGCCATGGCGGGGCGGGGCCGGGTGATCGTGGCCGCTCCCCGGCCGGAGGGGTATGCCGGGATACCCGATTTTCCGGAGAACGTGGCCCTCGCTCTCGCCGTGTGCCGGGCGGCGGGGGTCAGCGAGGCGGACGCCCTTAGAGGCATGACCCGGGTCAAGAAGGACCCCTTCGCCTTCGAGCGCATCGAGCGTGGGAACGGGGTGTTCCTGAACGCCTTTTCCGCCAACGACGTGGTATCCACCCTGAAGCTGTACGAGGCTCAGGAGACGGAGGGACAGCTGATTTTGGTTTTGAACAACCGGCGGGACCGGCCGGCCCGGGCGGAGGACATGAGCCGCCTGGCGGCCCGGCTTCCGGCCAGGGAGATTTGGGTGTTGGGGGAGCAGCCCGAGCTGCTGCGGCGGCTGTTGCGGCGGACCTGCCCTCAGGTGCCGATTCGGCTCTTTACCGATCCAAACGAGGTGCCGCTGGCATTTTCCGAAAAGACCGTGCTGCTGTGCGCGGGGAACATCAAGGGTGCGGGAGAAGCGCTGACACGGCGGATCAGAGACCTGGGAAGGGAGGCGGAACCATGACGGAAAAGATACTGGTGCTGGGTATCGTGCTGAGCATCCTCTTCTATGAATGTACCCGCCTGTCCCCGGGGGGCATCATCGTGCCCGGGTATTTCGCCCTGTGCCTCACAACGCCCCTGCGGATCGGGTATACCCTCCTGCTGGTGCTGCTGACCTGGGCCCTGCTGCAGGGGCTTTCCGGCTTGTTCATCCTCTACGGCAAGCGGCGTTTCGCCCTGTCCATCGTGCTTTCCTATCTATTGAACCTGGCGGTGGTGGCCACGGGGCTCCTGCCCTTCCCCGTAGGCGTCATCGGCCTCATCGTGCCTGGCATTCTCGTTCGGGAGATGGAGAAGCAGGGCGTGGGGAAGACCTTGCTGTCCCTCGCTGCGGTCACGGGCATCCTGGCCGCCGTCATGCTGCTCATGGGGGCCCTGTGAGGCGGCGGGAACGGACGAAGTGCATATTGATCCTGGCTATGGCTCTGTCACTGCTCCTGGGGTGCCTGTGGAGCTATTATGGCGTTCGGTCCGTGAAAAAGCCCCACTATGAGGGCATGGTCCGGGCCGCCCGGCAGATGGAGGAATGCATGACGGCGCTGAAGGAAGAGCGCCTAAGGCGGGGCATCCCCCTGGACGATACGATCGACCGATTCTCTACGGGCCTTCTCGGCACGGAGTTCACCGCCGTCACGACCACTTTAGGCAACCTGGAAGCCAAGCGCACCTCCTGCCAGCCGGACATGGCGGCTCTGGTCTATGATCTTTATGTCCGCGCCGGGGTGCAGGCGGGGGACCGGGTGGCCGTCTGCGGCACCGGCTCCTTCCCGGCGCTGAATCTGGCCGCCGTGTGCGCGGCGGAAGCCCTGGGGGCGGAGCCCGTCATGATCGTGTCCGTGGGCGCCTCCACCTACGGGGCGAACATTCCGGCCTTCACGGCCCCGGAGATGCTGTATCACCTGTATGAAACGGGTCTCCTTTCTGCGCCGCCTGCGGGCGTGACGCTGGGCGGAGACGACGACATGGGCCTCAACATGGGCGCGGTGTATTTCCCGGAGGAGGCAGGGGAGCTGCAGGCCGCCCTGGACCGCATGGACGCGGCGGGGATCGTGGTGACGCAGATACCCGACCGGCAGGCGAACCTCACCTGGCGGGAATCGCTTTACGGAGACGCTGCCTGCTTCGTCAGCGTGGGCGGCCACAACATGGCCCTGGGGGACCACGGCGAGGGCTACGGTCTGGGCCAGGGGCTGATCGAGAAACCGGTGACCGATGGGGAAAGCTATCTCATGGGTCATTACCTGGCCCGAGGCGTCCCCTGCATCGGGCTCTTGAACGTAAAGCAGCTTTGCGCGGAATACGGCATACCTTTTGACCCCGCAGCCCTTGAAAAAGTGGGGGAAAGTCATATATACTATGAGAAAGCCTATCCGAAGGCGCCCCTCGTCGGAGCTTTGGCGCTGACAGCCATCCTGCTGGGCGCCTGTTGGCGGATGCACAGACGGAAACCCGAGGACGACCCATCCCTACGAAAGGAGAGAACACCATGAACAAAGCTTTGGCAGAACAGTTTTTTACCCGATATGAGGAAGCGACCACCCGGCGGGAGAAGGCCCTGGCCCTCTATAACGCCATGGTCGTATCCATGCCCAAGGAGGAGATCCCGTCGTTCCTGGGCGATGCAGGCGACGCATTCCTCGCCTTCATCCGCACCATGCAGAACGAGGATTCCGATATCTCCACGTCCATCGCCCGCGAAAAAGACGCCCCCTGCAAGCGCTACCTGAACAACCTCTACGCGAAACTGAAAGCCCTGTGACCCGGCGCCCCGCAGTTTATCCCGCCGGGTCTGCCTGGGGTGCTGACGGGGACGATCCCTTCAAGCGCGCAGATATGCTGCGATGCGACAAGACAGCCCTCGAGAGGACTGTCTTTTTCGTTTCGGGCAACTGCTTTTTGTTGCTCCTGTTTAATTCTGAGATGAACGTGTTGAAAAAAGGATATTTGACTTCCCCGCACAGCCAAATTATGATGGAAATACAGAACAGGCCGTTCTCTGAAGGACACGATCGAAGCGATGATACTGAGCAACCTGCGCATGCCGACCCCAAGCGGTCAAAATACCTGAAAACGATATGAAAACAGAAACGCAATACAAGATCCATCCGGATTTCAAACTGCTGTCGTCGATCCGCCCGCCGCTGGATCGAAGGACCATTCCGCACATACAGAGAATGATGGGGCTTCTGTATCATCAGCAGCGGTCCGACAAAACGGTAAAGGTCGAGCACGTTCGGATTCCGACGGATGGGGACAATGCCGTAAGAGCGCTGCTGTATGTGCCCAGGGAGGAAAAGACGAACGGCTGCGTGCTCTACTGTCACGGCGGCGGGTATGCGTTTCCGGCTGCGCCGTATCAGTATAAGCTGGCGCGTTTGTATGCACAGCGCATCGGATGCCGCGTCCTGTTTCCGGATTATCGGCTTGCCCCGAAGTATCCATTTCCGGCGGCGCCGGAGGACTGCTTTGCGGCCTATCGCTGGCTGCTGCAGGAAACGGGAAACGCGCCGGTCGTCGTCTGCGGCGACAGCGCCGGCGGAACGCTTTCGATGGCGGTCACGCTGATGGCCATCGCCAAGAGCCTGCCTGTGCCGTGCGGGCAGCTTTTGACCTATCCCGCGGTCGGAAACTGTGGAGAAACGGAATCGATCCGGCGGTACACGGACACGCCGATGTGCAACACCAAGGACATGAATACCTACGGAGAATGGTATGTGCCGGACGAAACGGCGGGGAAGCTCGAATACCGTTCCCCGATCGAGGCGGAATCGTTCGCGGGGATCCCCGCGACATATATCGAAACGGCGGAATTCGATTGTCTGCGGGACGGTGCGATCCTGTATGCGGAGAAACTGCGCGAAAACGGGATCGAGGTCGAGCTGTACAATACGGAAGGCACGGTACACGGATACGACATGGCGCTCAAAAGCGGCATCGTGCAGGACCTGATCGAAAAGCGGATCGCGTTCCTGAGCAGAGCCCTCTCGGCACAGCGGGAGTAGCGCCCGTCGAGCTGCCTTTTCCGCCGGGCCAAGAAGAGCGATCAAACCTATGCGTTCCTCAAATCAAACACAGCACGATGGCATCATCGTGCTGTTTCAATTTACTGTTTGAGCGTCAATTCGTTCAATTCCAGAACGATCTCATACATGACGTTGGCGACGTAATTGAGGCAGGACGACGGCGCAGGCAGGCGCAGGATATCTGAAAATCCGGCGCTCTTCGCGGTCTGAACAGCCCTGTCCATATGGTAATTGCTGCTGATCAGCACGACAGGCTTGCCGGGATCGATGAGCTGCGCTGTATTCCGGAAGTTGTCCTTGGTGCTCTCTGCCTGATCCTCCAGAATCATCCGATCGTCCGTCACGCCGCGTTCCGCCAGAATATCGCGCATGACGGCGGCTTCTGTGCGGCCTGACTCGTCAGCGTTGCCGCCGGTCAGGATTAACTTGGTTTCCGGATATTTTTCCAGATACGCCTGCGCTGTGTTCAGCCTCTCCAGCAGATCGTCCGTCGGTTTCCCGTTTTCCAGCGCCAGTCCAAGCACGATGGCATGATCTGCCTGACTTGCGGTGTTGATCAAACTGCCGCTGACCACTTTTCCGCAAAAGAATAGAATCACCAGGGTGAGAGCGACCACGATGCCGCGCAAGATCCAACCGACGATCCGGGCGGCCAGGGGCTTCCAGCGGGTAAAGAGATTGAACCGGACGTCCAGCGCGAAAAGCAGAAGAGTCGCGCAAAGGATGAGCTCGTATTGGAAAATCTCCTGATAATCCGCTTTCAGAACGACGGCATCGATTTTGCGGATCATGACAATAGCCACGTCCGCCATGAGCAGAATGGCTGTCGCAAGCAGAATGTCACCGATGATCCTTCTGATCCGGGCCGTCCGATTAGCAGCTTTCATGTTTTTTCTCCTGCAGATCCAGATTTGCTAAATTCATAATACCACAACGAACCGTCTCCAGTAAATTGAGCGGATGAAACATACACTCTCTGCGCACATGAAAAGAAAGGGCATGACGGTTGAGCAATTGGTGGAAAACAGTCTTGTTTCGGAGCGGCAAATAAGGCGCTGTAAAAACGCTGAGACTCCTTCCATTTCTTTACCGATGGTCATCTGCCTTTGCATATGAAATCATTTCCGGCCATAACCGCGTGGAAGCGTGTCGACGCGCCGGTATATGCCAGATACCCAGCTTTATCCGGGAAGTGGATGATGATACAGCCATCATTCTCATGGTAGACAGCAACCTCCGACAAAGAGCTAAACTAATGCCCACGGAGAAAGCAAAAGCATATGAGATGAAGATGGAGGCAATGCGACGGAGAATGGGGCGGCCACTAAAAAAGTCTGGCCAAGTTGGCCAGACTTTTTACGCTGACGACCAAACGGAAAAAACGACAAGAGACGATGTGTCCAAAGAAAGCGATGATAGTGCTCGTCAGATTCAACGCTACATCCGCCTGAATCGTCTTATTCCTTCGTTACAAGGGGCGGTAGATGATGGCAAGCTTGCTTTTAACCCTGCCGTAGCAATTTCCTATCTTGACCCAGGAGATCAAGCTACTATGCCTGTTATGATAAGTGCGGTTCGGTTGCCGTCAGGGAGGAGAAGGTTGACAAGGCAGCATTGGATTATTTCTCTGTCTTGCTTTCGCCGAAGACACAGGAAAAAATCTATGATTTTCTACGGTCATATAACGGACATCAGCAGGATATGATCGAAAGCTTTTACGCTGCAATAAATAAGGAAATCGCTGCAAAAAAGGTCGAATACGAAAACATGATGAAAAACCTTTCCTCAGGTATCATCCCAAAAGCAATCATGCAGGACATGATGCAGCGGATGGAGAATCTGCAAAAGGAAATTGAGACGTTGCAAAATGCGGAGCCTCCGGAGAGCTACTCCACCGATACGATCACCGATTGGCTGAATTCGATCAAGGAAGCGCCTACACCACAGGCAATAAAACTGTTGGTCGAGCGCATTGTGGTGGCGCAGAACGGCAAAAAGATAGACCTTAGGGTGGAATCCACGCTAAGGTCTATACAAAAGATGGTTGCGGGGGAAGGACTTGAACCTACGACCTCCGGGTTATGAGCCCGACGAGCTACCGACTGCTCTACCCCGCGACGAATAACTTCCCTGAGGAAGTATTAGGGAG
>JAZRUD010000372.1:0-2669 GCA_045652385.1 Clostridia bacterium | reverse complement strand
AGTGGAATCCATTGATCATCCCGAGTATAAGCTGGTGCCAATGGCGGTATGCGGAGACCCTGAGTCGAGACATGGGATCATTCTGGCGAAAAACGAGCTCGCTAAAGCCTATCATATCCAAACCGCCGAGACCATCTACAGCGCTATGAGGAAATGTCCCGATCTGTTGCTGGTCCCGCCCCACCACGAAAAATACAAGGCCATATGCGAAAGGATAAACGCCATTTATGAAAGCTACACGGACCTTGTGGAACGATTCAGCATCGATGAAAGTTTTCTCGACGTGACCGGCAGCCGTCATCTGTTCGGTTCCGGGCAGCAGATCGCCAACGAACTTCGCCGGCGCGTCCGAGAGGAGATCGGCGTGACCATCTCTGTGGGCGTTTCCTTCAATAAATCTTTTGCCAAGATGGGCTCCGATTATAAAAAGCCGGACGCCACCACTGTGATATCACGAGAAAACTTTCAGGAACTCCTTTGGCCGCTGCCCATCGAGGAGCTGCTCTTCGTGGGAAGATCCGGAGCAGCTGTGATGCGGGACCATGGGATCCTCACGATCGGCGATCTTGCCAAAGCTGATACAAAATCCATTTCGTTATTTCTGGGCAAGATGGGCGTACAGCTTCAAAAGAGCGCCCGCGGCGAGGACCTCTCCCCCGTGTTGCCCGTTGGCTATGAGGAGCAGCCGAAGAGCATCAGTCATAACGTCACCTTCGATCACGACCTCGTTGACCCTGCTGAGGTGATGGCCGGAGTGACGCTTATATCCGACCAGGTAGCGACCCGCCTGAGGCGCAGAAAAATGTATGCTTCCGTAGTTCAGATACAGGTGAAGGATACCAATTTGAAGGTCATCAACCGACAAAAAGCGCTGGATGAATATACCTGCAGTACTCGGCTCATTCGGGATACGGCTGTAGAGCTGATTCGAAATAACTGGCCCGTCGGAAAACCCATCCGGATGCTGAGCGTAGGTGTCACAGGGCTCAGCGTGGACGGTGCTCAACAGCTGAGCATGTTTTCGGATACGGCCAAAACAGAAAAAGCCCGTCGGCTGGATGAAGCGGTAGACGGCATCCGATCAAAATATGGAAAGGACTCCGTTCGCTTCGGCCGTAATCTGGACAGCAAAAAGAACGGCCTTTGACCGTCCTTTCCTTTTGATTATCCGATCTCTTATTTGATCTCGCAGACAGCGCCGACTTCCTTGAAAGCGGCAACGATCTTCTCGGCGTCTTCCTTGGAGATGCCTTCCTTGACGGGAGAGGGAGCGCCATCGACCACAGCCTTGGCTTCCTTGAGGCCCAGACCAGTCTGCTCGCGGACGATCTTGATGACCTTGATCTTCTCGGGGCCGACTTCCTTCAGGATGACGTCAAACTCGGTCTTCTCTTCCACGGGCTCAGCTGCCGCAGCGGCGGGACCAGCAGCGACGACGGCGCCGGCAGCGGCGGACACGCCAAACTCATCTTCCAGAGCCTTGACCAGCTCGGCCAGCTCCAGAACGGACATTGCCTTCAGATCAGCAATCAGTTGTTCCTTATTCATGATAATTCTCCTTAAATATTTTTATAAATTTGTTGTTCTGTGGGCAGATGCCCGGTAGTTACGCTTCGGGGGCTTCGCCCTTCTGCTTAGCGATCTGATCCAGCACGATAACGAACTTGGAAATGGGACTCTTCATGCTGCCCAAAAGACGGCTGATGAGCACTTCCTTGCTGGGAAGATCGGCGATTGCATCCATGTCGGCGGCGCTGGTCAGCTTGCCGTCCACGATACCGCCCTTGATCTCGCACTTCTTCGCCTTCTTTACGAAAGCTTTCAGAATACGTGCGGGGGCCACTTCGTCATCATACCCGAATGCGTATGCTACGGGTCCTTTAAGCATCTCCTCGATCTTAGAGTCGATGGAAGCATTCTCGGCGGCGCGGGACACCATGTTGTTCTTCAACACCACGTATTCCACGTTCTCCTTGCGCATGCTCCGACGCAGCTCGGTATCCTCGGCCACAGTGATGCTGCGATAATCGAAGAACACGATGGACTTCGCCTTCTCGATCTTCGCCTGGATCTCAGCGACCTTGGCTGCTTTTTGCTCGATAAACTTCGCGTTTGCCATATTTTCACCTCCTTGTATAAAAAATCCTCCCGTCGCTTAAGACGGAAGGACATGAATACAAGCTTCGTGTTCCACCACCTCGGCAGGATTTACACGGCAAAGCCGCTACCGGCTGTCTTGGGCGACGTTCGGCTGTTATTATAGCGTCCGTTGCCGAGGAAGTCAACACCTTTTTTATGAATATTTTAGGCTTTTTTCACGATCCGCGCACCGGTTTTGAAAATGGAATTCTCCGGGATCTCTCCTCTGACGCAGCTCGTGGGATAAACGTTGCTGTGCCGACCGATGACGGTGCCGGGATTGAGCACGCTGTTGCACCCCACCTCCACGTAATCGCCCAGTACGGCCCCCACCTTCTTGCGGTTGGTGGGCAGCTCGCTGGTCCCGTCCTTCAAGACTACCAGGGTCTTATCGGATTTCACGTTGCTGGTGATGGAGCCGGCGCCCATATGGGATTTATACCCCAGGATGGAATCGCCCACGTAGTTGTAATGAGGCACCTGTACGTTGTCGAACAGGATCACGTTCTTCAACTCCGTGGAATTGCCCA
>JAZRUD010000371.1:0-15892 GCA_045652385.1 Clostridia bacterium | reverse complement strand
CACAGCGCCCTTGTAGGCCTGCGAAACGGGGCACTCTTCGGAAGCGAGGAAGCGCGTCCCCATCTGCACGCCGCAGGCGCCCATGGCCAGGGCGGCCACGAAGCCCCGGCCGTTCACGAAGCCGCCGGCTGCGATCACAGGGATCGAAACGGCTTCCACCACGGCGGGCAGCAGGGTGACGGTGTTGACGTCGCCCACATGGCCGCCGGACTCGGTGCCCTCCGCCACAACGGCGGAAACGCCGAGATCCTCCATCTTTTTGGCCGCACGGACGTGAGGGACGACGGGGATGACCTTCGCGCCGTTCGCCAGCAGATCCCTGACGTAAGGGGCCGGGGAGCCCGCCCCCGTGGAGACGATGGCGATGCCTTCCTTAAGGAGGAGGCGCATGATCTCAGGGGTCGCAGGATTGGCCAGCATCACGTTGACGCCGAATGGCTTTTGGGTCAGGGCCCGGGCGACGCGGATCTGCTCGCGGGCATACTCCGCGTCGCGGGATGAGGTGGCGATCATGCCGAGGCCTCCCGCCTCGCTGACGGCGGCGGCAAAGGCTCCGTCAGAGATGTGTGCCATGGCGCCCTGAATAATCGGGTACTCGGTACCCAGTATGTCATTGAGGCGGGTTCTCAGCATGATGTCAAACTCCCTTTCCGAAAGTGCGGATCAACGGTTCCTCTCTTACCAGGCGAAAGGCACGGAGGGGTAGATCACGGGGAACAGGATACAGGCCGCGGCCACCAGAATGAGGAACAGCGGGCCGCCGACCTTCATGTAGTCCATGTACTTGTAGCCGGTGGGCATGGCCTGGGTGAGGCAGGGAGTGCCGACGGGCGTGGCACAGGCGATGTTGGTGGCGCAGGCGATCATGATGACGAAGGGGATGGGGCTGATGCCCATGAGCTTCGCGATCTCGATATAGATCGGGGTCATCATGGCGGCCAGAGCCGTGTTGGACATGAACTGGGTCAGAACGGTGTTGACCAGGATACCGGCGATCATCAGGGCCACATAGGAAGCCGTCTGGCCGCCGAAGAGGTTCAGGATGCCGTTGGCGATGACGCTGCCGGCGCCGGACTTATCCACGCCGGAGGCGAAGCCCTGAGCCATGGCCAGGATCATGAGCGTGTTCCAGTCCAGGTTGCGGAGGGTAGGCTTGAGGGGCATGACGTTGGTGGCGGTCAGGATCGCCATGCCGATCATGCCGATGATGCCCACGTTGAACCAGTTCTTGAAGGGCTGATACCCGGTGAGAACGAAGCCGATGACGCAAAGGAGCAGGGTCGCCACGGAGAGGTAGCCCTTCCAGGCGGGGATCTCTTTGCCGTCCTCGGACTGCTTCTCGGGGAAGTGAGAGTCGTCCACGGGGAAGACCTTCTTCAGGATCGTGTAGCCGATGGTGGCGAAGTAGATCAGCATGATGATGCACAAAGGCAGCATGCCCTTGGTCATATCAAACAGACCGAGACCATCCTCGAAACCTTCCAGCTTCTGCAGTACGCCGTTGGCGGTCAGCTGAGAGGTGGAGCCGACCAAGGTGGCGCCGCCGCCGATGGCACAGCCGATGGCCGCGGGCATCACGATGCGCTTGTTGTTCAGCTTGCCGCTGGACTCGACCACCGCGGCGCCGATCAGGGGCATCATCATGGCGATACAGCCGGAGTTGGACAGGAAGGCGGAAAGCAGCGTGCACAGGGCGCAGATCACGACGGCGAACACGCGCTCGTTCTTCGCGATGGAGGATTTGGTCAGACGGGATCCGATCTTCTCAGCCATACCGGTCTGGAAGAGGGAGTCGCCGACGACCATCATGCCCATGACCATCAGCACGGTGGTGGCGGACCAGCCGCTGTAGGCGGTGGAAAGCGTCACCTCCGGGATGAACAGGGCATACAGCAGAGAGGAGATCAGGGCCGTAACGGCCAGGGGGATCTTCTCAAGCATGAAGGATATGACGGTCAATGCCAGGAAGATAAGACCGAGAATTGCGCTTGTTGACATGTATTTTTCCTCCTTCTTTTTGCGCATGCGGCAGGAATGCCTGCCAAATTCTGGGTGAAAGGGATTTGCTTACGCTTCAGAAACCGTATCCGCCGGTCCGGATGGGCGTTCCGATTGCTCGCGCCGGTAAAGATCCCATGCGGAACCCTCTTCCACAGCCTGTTGCCCGTAGGATTCGATCTCCTCTGCACGTCCGGGATTGTCCTTCAGCCGCTGCATGGACTCCTCCATTTGCTGGGAGAAGTCCCACGGCTTGATGGGGATCACCAGAAGCAGAGAAATGAGCGGGAGAAAACGGGCGAACGCATGTCCGGAAAAGAAGCTCGACAGGAACCAGCCCACAACGACCAACAGAAACATGACCCGGAAGGTCTCCTTCTTCTGGCGGGACTTGACGTGCTCAGGGGAGTGCATGGCGACCTCGCGCAGGATCGGGTTGTAACCGTGGCCCCCGCAGCGGGGACAGCGGGAGATCGGATCGCCGATATCGCTCAACCGTCTGCGATACCGCGGGACGAGGACTTCGTGGCAGTTCATGCAGACGACCGAAACCATTTGCTTGTAGATCAGACGATTGGCCATACCGGGGATTGCTCCTTTCCAAACGGGGGATCCGTCACTGAAGCGGCGTTCTATCGTAAACCCTTGCGGCTTTACTCCATCTCTGCGAAGCTCTGGAGCTTCGTGCGGGACTGCTCATTGTTCTGGGTGCTCTGGTCGATCTCCAACAGCAGGCAGCGCAGATCGGCAGCCTCCACGTCGCGGGCGATGAAGCGATACTCGTACTCCTCCACGTCGCAGAAGCGCATCAGACAGACCGCAACGCCTTCGGCGCCGGTGTTCTTCGCCATATCGACGAGCATTTTGCCGCGGGTGAACGCGGTCTCGTGAACGACGGAGCAGCTATGGCGCAGGAACCACTGACCGGCCAGACGGTCGATGGCATCCTTGCCCTCGGAAGGAATGAGCGTCCGGTACAGACGGGATTCCTGCGCGAGATCGTCGCCCACGACGGCGATGTCGTTCTCGGAGAACATGGTCAGGAACTCGTCGGGCTCGGCAGTGATGCCGGTGAGAATGACCTTCTTGCCCTTGTAGTCATATTTGGGTGCGGCGGCCAGCGCGGCGTTGAGCTCCTTCATCTTGGCCAGGTGCTCATCCTTGGCCATCAGCGTGGCGCTCTTCATCACGGCGTGGCGGACTACGGGCGTGATCACGTCGAGATGGTCGTTAGCGAGGCGGGTGAAGTCCATCATCGCTTCGGAATGGGCGTTATAGAGCTCGATCGCGGCCGTGAGGGCCTCCTCGGAGGGCTCCTCAGTGCCGGTGACCTCGGCCAGCTTCTTCATGAATTCCTTGTACTCTTCATACAGGAACTCCCTGGCGTAGGGATCTTCACGGTTCTGCGGCTGGATCAGGGTGGCCAGGGGGATATCGGGGACGCCCTGGCGCCAGCCGGCGCTCATGCCGCGGAAGGTGTCGCACAGGATCGCCATGGCCGCAGCGGTAAGGCCCTCGTAGACGCCGGTCATGCCGAACTCCAGGCAGGAACGCATGATGGAGCAGGTGAAGATGGGGTTGTACTTGCCGGCCACCGTCGGGGTGATTTGGCCGCCCCACATGCCCATAGGCACGAAGCCCGCGGCATGGATGATCTCCTCGGGGATATAGATGGGGAAGCAGCCTACGACCTTCCGGCCTTCGGCGAGGTACTTATTCAGCTGACGCCGGGGATGGGCCGCGACCTCAGCAAGCTCATTGAGAACAACCTTAAGCTCAGCCATTTGCTTCCGCCTCCTTTCTCTCCTTCATAATCTCCACAAGGCCCTGCAGACGCGTCTCGAACTGAGCCTCGTTGAAAATGCGGGGATCGGACTGGTCGCCGTCGAAGGTAGCCACCGGCACGCCCGCTTTCGCGTCGACGATCTCGCGGCCCACGTGGATATGGAAGGTCATCAGCTTGCAGGAACGGTTCACGTGGCAGAGCATGCCCTCGCAGCCGTAATCCTTGATGGAAGCGACGCGTTTGTCCATGATCGCGGGGGTCGAGAAGCTGTTGGTCGAAGAGCACTGATAGGCCTTCGCCATCTCATCGAGATTCCCGGGACTGTAGAGAACGTCCCAGGCCGTCACGTAGCCGTTCATGACCGCGTTGACGTTGTAGTTCTTCAGGGTCTTGAGGTTGTAGCCCAGGTTCGGCCAGCAGGCGATGCCCTCCCAATGGACGCGATACTTCTCTTCCGCCGGGAAGGTGGAGGTGTTGTTGGCGATGTGCTCCTCCACTTCCTTCTTGAGCTGCTTGAAGATCTCGGTGGTCGAACGCTTGCCGCGGCAGATGACCAGGCAGGACATGTAGTTGAACAGGTCGAAGCCGCTCATGGGCGCGGGTTTGCGCTGGTTCAACGCCACGATCTCGTCGAAGAGCCGGCAGTTCTCCTGGGAGATCTTCTGGACTTCTTCGAACTTGTCCCAGTCGAACTTGCGGCCGAGGAACTTCTCCATGTTGTGGATATAGTTCTCGATCTGGCTGCGGACATATTTGATCTTGTGGGGCTTGGGCTCCTCCTCGTAGTAGTTGAAGAGCGTGTCCATGAAGAAGATCGGGATGTCAAACATCTCGGACAGCTGTTCATACCACTTCATCAGCTGGGTGCAGCTGTTGTTGGTGAGGAGTAGGAACGTGGGTCGAGGGAGATACGGCGCTTCGTGGGGGATCTGCTCGGGATGCTTGAGCAGCGTGTCGGCATAGCCGATATTCAGACGAGAATAGGAGCAGATGCCGATGGGGTACGCCAGTTCGCCTTCGGAATGGGCGATGTAGGGATCGCCGATGTGACGGGCAGACAACGTCGCGCAGTTGTTCTCCGGATAGAGGATCGGGATGTCAAAGACCTCGCAGATCTCCTGACAGAAGATGGCGGTGGACCAGCCGATGGGTTTGCCCTCCTCGGCAGCCTTCCAGGCATCCTCATACGCTTTGGCGGTCTGGGCGTTGACCATCTGCCGGGAAAGGGGCAGCGGCCGCTTGGGTTTTGCAGGGGCAGGGGTAGATTCAGCCAAAAGAAATACCTCCTTTCAAGATCAGTGCAGTTCGGCGGATGCCGAAGAGCGTCTTATTTCGTCGCCTCCCGGTACGCGATGAGCGCTGCACCCAGCGCCCCCGCGTACTGACAGAGGGGATGAACGGTGATGGGGGTTTTGAGTTCCGCCGACAGGGCGCGGACCATGCCGTGGTTGAGGGCGACGCCGCCGCTCATCGTCACGTCCGGCACGACGCCGTTGCGCAGCGCGAGGGCGGCCACGCGTCCCGCCACGGAGGCATGGATGCCTGCGACCAGATCGGGGATCCTCACGTTGTTGGAAAGCAGGGATATGACTTCGCTCTCGGCGAAGACCGTGCACGTGCTGCTGATGCTGACCACGGACTCGGCATCGTCGGAAAGGGCGCCCAGCTCAGACGTTTTGACGTTCAGAACGCCCGCCATGACGTCGAGGAAGCGGCCGGTGCCGGCGGCGCATTTGTCGTTCATCACGAAGTTCTCGAGACGGCCCCGGGAATCAAGGCGTAGCGCCTTGATGTCCTGTCCGCCGATGTCGACGATGGTGCGGACGGCGGGCATCAGATAGTGGATGCCGGCAGCGTGGCAGGTGATCTCAGTCTTCTGGGTATCGGCGTCGTCGAACCGGAGACGGCCGTAGCCCGTCGCCAGGACGGTATGAATGTCCTTGCGGGTCAAGCCCGCCTCCTCCAGCGCGCCGTCAAAAACCTTTTTCGGGCCGATGGTTCCGGTGCCGAGAGGATACAGGCTCTTGCCGACGATGGTTTCTCCGTCGCGGAGGATGATGCACTTGCAGGCGGTCGAGCCGATGTCGATTCCCAAGGTATACATGGTTCACGCTTTCTCTTCGATCGTTGGGATCACGGATCGTCAGATGACGCCGTCAGCCTTCAGCTGCGCCAGTTCCTCATCGGAATACCCCAGCTGGTCGCCGTAGATCTCCTTGTTGAAGTGACCGAGCTTCTGGCCGGACCACTTGACCTCGCCGGGCGTGCCCAGCATCTTCGGGATGACGGCCTGCATCTTGATCTTGCCGAAATCGAACGGGGTGTCCACGTCGATGATATCGTTGCGGAACATGAATTGCGGATCCTTCATGATATCTTCCACGTTGTAGATGCGGCAGGCGGGGATGTCGTCGCCTAGGATGTCGAGGCACTCCTGGATGGTGTGCTCCAGGGCCCATTTGGCAAACTCGGCGTTGATCGCTTCCCGGTTCGCCGTGCGGCCGACGCCGGTCTGATAATCAGGGTTGTCCCTCATGTCGAGCCGTCCCATCTTTTCCATACAGAGTTTGTAGAGTTTGTCGCCGGAGATGGACAGCGCCACATACTTGCCGTCCTTGGTGAGGAAGTGGCCGGAGGGGCAGGTGACCATGGTGCCGTTGCCGATACGGGTGCGGATGGAGCCGTCGTATGCATACTCGGCGATGATGCTCTCCTGCAGACGAAGGATGGATTCGGTGAGGCAGCAATCGATCATCTGGCCCTCGCCGGTGCCGATGACGTCCCGGTTATAGAGCGCGAACATGACGGCGATGCAGCTGAACATGGCGGTGTAGAAGTCAGCGACGGAGATGCCGGGTTTTACAGGCGGAGAATCGGGATAGCCGGTCACCTCCAGGAAGCCGCCGTACGAGAGGCCCATGCGGTCGAAGCCGGGCTTAGGCGCATAAGGGCCGGTGGTGCCGTAGCCGGAGGAGACGGTGTAGACCAGGCGCGGGTTGCGCTTATGGATCTCTTCCCAGGTAAAGCCGAGCCGGTCAAAGGCGCCGGGGCGGAAATTCTGGATCAGAACGTCAGCATCCTCGATCAGCTTCCAGAGGATCTCCTTGCCCTTGGGGCTCTTGAGATCGAGGGTCACGTTTTTCTTGTTGCGGCCTTCAATGGCGTACCACATCTCCTTGATGCGGCCCATGTTGCGGATCAGGTCGCCGCCCTTGGGAGGCTCAACCTTGATGACGGTCGCGCCGAAGTCGGCGAGCATGCTGCCGCACCAGGGGCCTGCGATGATATTTCCTACTTCGACAACTTTCAGTCCTTCCAATGCTTGCATGTGAGAGCTCCTTTCCGGGCCAATGCCCTTCCACATCCTTGTTTATTTGCCTTTAAAAACGGCAGGGCGCTTCTCGCGGAAAGCGGCTCTGCCTTCTTCATAGTCGTCGGTTTGATAGAGTTCCATGCCAAGACGGTTCTCGAGAGCAAGGCCGTCCTGCAGAGACATCTCCCCGCCCTCCACGACGCAGCGCTTGATGGCGTTGACGGCCAGGGGAGCGAGCTTGCAGATCTTTTCAGCGAGGGCGAACGCGGCGTCCATCAGTTGATCCTGGGGGACGACCTCCGTGACGAGGCCCAGCTCCAGAGCCTTCTTGGCATCGACCTTCATGTTCGTCAGAAGGATCTCCATGGCGCGGCCCTGCCCGATCAGCCGGGGCAGACGCTGGGTGCCGCCTAGGCGGGGCAGAATGCCGAGGCTGGGCTCGGGGAAGCGGAAAGCGGCATTTTCGGAAGCGATCCTAAAATCGCAGGCGAGGGCGACCTCCGCCCCGCCGCCGAAGGCGACGCCGTTCACCGCCGCGATAAGGGGTTTGGTTACGTACAGCCCGCGCATGGGTGTGTTGGGTATGCGCCAGGGGCGGTCAGCTGTGGACTTGACAAAGGGGAGCCACTCCACGATGTCGGCCCCGGAGCAGAAGGCCTTGGGGCCGGCGCCGGTGATGATGCCCACGCGGAGCTCAGGATCCTCCATAAACTCCATGAGGCTGCTTTCCATCTCCCGCATCAGATCGGGGGTAAGAGAGTTGTACTTCTCGGGACGATTGAGCGTAAAAACCGCGATAGGACCTTTGCGTTCGAAGGTGAACACTGCCATAAATACGATCTCCCTTCTTTCATTTGTTGCAAAAGCTCGGAACAGAAATCATCTTTGTATATTATATATTTTTCGTACGAGGGAAAAATATTAGATTAACTCATAACTGTTTTTGTATTCCGCAACGGTTCCATGTATCAAAATGAAAAGGATATTTTTGTTTATACTGAGTTTAATGATTTCTCAAAATTGCTGAAATTTTATCGTTATTTCGCGGATTGTTGCAGTACGTGAAATCGGGTATGATACAACTGTGGGCCGAAGCGGGACAACGATTTTGTTGTTTTTTTCGGGCGCAACAAACATTGCTAAAGGAGTGATCGTTTATGAAGATCGTCAGCGTCGACTGTATGCAGATGCCAAGCGGAAACGCGGGTTCGTCCCGAGGCGCTTGGTCTCCGGTCCTGGTCCGCATCAATACCGATGAAGGGATCAGCGGCTGGGGTGAAGCGGGCCTTGCTTACGGCAAGGGCTGGCGGGCCGGCCTGGGCATGGTGCAGGATTTCGCGGAGGTGATCATCGGCGAGGATCCGATGAACGTGGAAAAGATTTGGGAAAAGATCTTTCGGAAGACCTTCTGGGGCATGGGCGGCGGCACCGTGGTGTTTGCCGGCATGAGCGCCATCGACATCGCCCTCCTGGACATCAAGGGCAAGGCTCTGGGCGTCCCCATCTATCAACTGCTCGGCGGCAAGTGCAACGACGATCTCAGGACCTATGCAAGCCAACTGCAGTTCAATTGGGGCACGGAGATCAAGAATCAGGTCCTGGTCGAGCCGGAGGAGTATGCGGAAGTGACCCGCCGCGTGGTGGAAGAAGGCTACGACGCCATCAAGGTGGACCCCATCTATCACAGCCCCCGCCGTGCCGACGGAAAAGTGTATACCCCCGGCGAAGGCGACTGGAAGATCACCGGCCCGCTGAAAAAGGAAGTGATCGACACCGTCTATGACCGGGTGGCCGCCATGCGCGAGGCCGGCGGCGACGACATGGACATCATCATCGAGATGCACTCCAACACCGATACCATCGCGGCGATCCAGATCGCCGAGGCGCTGAAGGATCTGCGCATCTTCTACTACGAGGAGCCCGTCCATCCCCTGAACTTCGGGAATTTTGCGCAGATCAAGAAGAAGACCAGCATCCCCATCGCCACCGGCGAGCGCCTCTACACTCGCCAGGGCTACCGTCCCTTCTTCGAGAATCGCCTGATCGACGTGATCCAGCCCGACCTGTGTCTCTGTGGCGGTCTGACCGAGGCAAAGAAGATCTGCGATATGGCGTGGACCTATGACGCCGCCGTGCAGATCCACGTCTGCGGCAGCCCCATCTCCAAGGCGGCGGCCCTGCAGATCGAAGCGGCGATACCGAACTTCCTGATCCATGAGCATCATCAGCGCGCCCTGAACCCCGCGAGCCGCGCCACGTGCAAGTACGACTGGCAGCCGGTGAAGGGCCGCTATAAGGTCCCCGATCTGCCCGGCCTCGGCCAGGAACCCACCGAGGAGACCATCGCCCGCTGCGACATCAAGACCATCGGCGAATATCGTCCCTATATGCGCTGATCCGCTGTATCGATCACATATCCCATACCAACGAACGAGGACTCTTCAAAAGCTGTAAGGCCATTGAAGAGCCCTCTTTGTTCAAACGGCCTTTTTCGAAGGCAGCTGTCATCCCTGCTCGACCGGGGCATACTGATGATCTTATACCATCTTTTCCGCATCGAGCCGCTCATCCAGCTCCTTCTCGCCAAGATACCCGAGGCGCAAACAGGCAGTTCGCAGGTCCAGCCCTTCCCTGTGGGCCAGTTCCGCTACCAAGGCGGCTTTCTCATAGCCGATCACGGGGTTGAGGGCCGTGACCAGCATGAGCGATCGGTCCAGATATTCCTTCATCCGTATCCTGTCAGCCTCCAGACCGCTGATGCAGCGTTCCCGAAAGGAATCCAGGGATTCGGACAGGAGCCTGACTGACTGCAGGAAATTGTAGATGCACACCGGAAGGTAGACGTTCAGCTCCAGGTGGCCTTGGGAAGCCGCCAAAGAAACGGCGGCGTCGTTGCCCATGACCTGCACGGCCACCATGCTCAGCTGCTCGCACTGGGTCGGATTCACCTTTCCGGGCATGATGGACGAGCCGGGCTCCAAAGCGGGGATGCTGATCTCACTCAACCCGCACCGGGGACCGGAGGCCAAAAGCCGGATGTCGTTGGCCATCTTCATGCCGTCGCAGGCGAGGGCCTTGACGACGCCGTGGACGGCCGTCAGCTCATCCAGACTGGTGAGCGCGTGAAATTTGTTGGCGGCCGGCACAAAAGCCTTTCCGGTGAGAGCGGATATCTCCCGTGCCGCTTCCGCGTCAAAGCCCTGCGGCGCGTTCAGGCCCGTGCCCACCGCCGTTCCGCCCAGCGCCAATTCGTCCAGGGGTCCCATCAGGGCGCGAAGCATCTCCTCGTCCCGTTCCAGACTGGACCGCCAGCCGGAGATCTCCTGGGAGAAGCGGATGGGCACGGCATCCTGCAGATGGGTCCGGCCGGACTTGATGACGTCTTCGTTTTCCGCTTCCAACGCTTTGAGCGCCTGGATCATCCGGTCCACCGCCGGCAGCAGGCGGTCCTCCAGGGCGATCACGGCCGCAATCCGCATGGCGGAGGGAAAGGTGTCGTTGGAGGATTGGGACATGTTCACGTCGTCGTTGGGGTGCAGGAGCGTTCTTCCGGCCAGTTCGTTGCCCCGTCCGGCGATGACCTCGTTGACGTTCATGTTGGTCTGGGTCCCGGATCCGGTCTGAAAGACTACCAGGGGGAAATGCTCCCACAGCTTTCCTGCAAGGATCTCGTCAGCGGCCCTGACGATCAGGTCCTTCTTCTCTTCCGTCATTCTGCCGGGCAAAAGATTGCGGTTGACAACAGCCGCGGCCTTCTTGATCAGGGCCAAAGCGGCGACCACCTCCCGGGGCATGGGCTCCTGCCCCACGCCGATGGGAAAATTGCGGCGGGACCGCTCCGTCTGGGCCCCCCAGTATTTATCCGCCGGGACAGCGATCTGGCCGATGCTGTCCGATTCCATGCGCACGTTCACGTTCGTCCCCCTTTTCACACCGATATGTCTGCGTCCGCCTCGCCTGCGCCGGCCAGACGAGGCTTGACCTGCGCCAGAAAACGCTCCACCTGCTCCCGGCACCGGCCGATATATCGCTCCGGCTGAAGGAGGGCGTCCAGCTCCTCCCGGGTCATCCCGAACTCCGGCCTGGCTGCGATCCTTTCCGACAGGTCCAGAACGCCTTCCGCCTTCATGCGCGCGGCGGCCTCCATGGAGCATGTACGGATGGTCTCATGCAGCGTCTGGCGATCGCCGCCCCGCTTGACCGCCTCCATCAAAAGGTCCTCCGTGGCGATAAAGGGCAGGTATTCCTGCACCGTTCCTTCAATGATCCGCTCGTTGACCGACAGCCCGCTGACCACGTTCTGGGCAAGGCGCAGGATCGCGTCCGCGCACAGGAACCCCTCCGGCAGGGAGATACGGCGTCCCGCCGAATCGTCCAGGGTGCGCTCCAGCCACTGGGTGGAGGCCGTCATGGCGCCGCTCACAGCATCGGATATGAGATATCGGGACAGGGAACAGATCCGCTCGCAGCGCATAGGGTTGCGCTTGTAGGCCATGGCGGACGAACCGATCTGCTGGCTGCCGAAGGGCTCCTCCAGCTGTCGATCGTGCTGCAGCAGGCGGATATCCGTGGCCATCTTGTGGCAGCTCTGCCCCAGAGAGGAGAGCAGGTTCAAGATCCGGCTGTCAACTTTGCGGGGATAGGTCTGGCCGCAGACCGCAAAGCATTCCCGAAAACCAAAGACGTCCGCGAGCCGGCGGTTCAGCTCGTCTACCTTTACGCCGTCCCCGTCGAAGAGATCGAGAAGGCTGGCTTCCGTCCCGGTGGCGCCGCGGCAGCCCAGGAACCGGAGGCTGCCCGACAGCTCTTCGAGCTCATCCAAGTCTGAAAGCAGGTCCTGAGTCCACAGGGTGGCCCGCTTGCCCACCGTGACCAGCTGGGCCGGCTGATAGTGGGTATAGCCAAGGGTGGGCAGGCCCTTATATTTCTCCGCAAAGTCCGCCAGCGCGGCCAGGGTCTTGAGCAGTTCGTCCCTGAGATACCCGAGCCCCTCCCGGTACAGGATGAGATCGGCGTTGTCCGTCACGTAGCAGCTGGTGGCGCCGAGGTGGATGATCCCGGCAGCGCTGGGCGCAGCCTCTCCATAGGCATAGACGTGGGCCATGACGTCGTGGCGCACCTCCCGCTCCCTCGCTTCGGCGCAGGCAAAATCGATGTCGCTGATATGGGCCTCCAGCTCGACCACCTGTTCGTCGCGGATGGGCAAGCCAAGGTCCCGCTCCGCCCTGGCCAGCTCCGTCCAGAGCCGACGCCAGGTCTCTATCCGCCGCCGGGCGGAAAAGAGCCGCAGCATTCTGTCTGACGCATAGCGGGAGGACAGCGGGGATTCATATTTGTCGTACATGAGCGTTCCTCCTTATCGGCGAATGATGGCGTCCCGTTCAGGCCCCACCGAGACGTACCGGATTGGGCAGCCCACTGCCCTTTCGATCCGCTCCACGTAGTTCCTGGCCGCCTCCGGCAGATCCGCCCAGATGCGTGCCCCGGAGATATCGCAATGCCAGCCATCCACGTATTCCACGACGGGGTTGGCCCTGTCCAGCAGCACTGGGAAGGGGAATTCCTCCGTCCGCTCCCCGTCGATCTCATAGGCCGTGCAGACCGGGATCTTCTCCATATAGCTCAGCACGTCCAGCTTCGTCAGCGCGATGGCGGTGGCGCCTTGGATCTTAACGCCATATCGGGTCGCCACCAGGTCCACCGGTCCGACCCGCCGGGGACGGCCGGTCTTGGCACCGTATTCCGCGCCTGCCTCGCGAAGGGCCGCCGCCTCGGGGCCGAGCATTTCGCAAACGAAGGGGCCTTCCCCCACGCAGGTCGAATAGGCCTTGACGACGCCGATCACCTGGTCGAGCCGCAGGTCGGTCAGCCCCGAGCCCACGGGGGCATAGGCAGCCAGGGCGTTGGAGGACGTGGTGTAGGGCACGATGCCGAAATCAAGATCCCGAAGCGCGCCCAGCTGGGCTTCGAACAGGATGCTTTTTCCCTCATCCCTGAGCCGGCGCAGGATCTTCGCTGTATCCCGGATGAAGGGCCGGATCTTTTCGCCGTATTCCTCGATCCACGTCTTGATCTGCTCCTCCCTGACCGGCTCCGCGCCGTAGACGCCGGTCAGCGTCAGGTTTTTCCATCCCAGGATCTCTTTCAGATGTTCCCTCAGACTGTCCGGATAGTTCAGCTCGCCCGCCAGCAGCGTCTTCTTCTGATACTTGTCCGCGTAAAACGGCGCGATCCCCTGCTTGGTAGATCCATACTTTTTATCTCGGAGGCGAAGCTCCTCCAGTTCATCCTGCAGACGGTGCCACGGCATCAGCAGGCTTGCCCTGTCGCTGATCATCAGGTTGTCGGGTGTGATCTTCACGCCGGCCCGGCGAAGCGTCTCGATCTCCTGCCAAAGGTTCTCCGGGTCCAGGGCTACGCCGTTGCCCAGAATGTTGACGACACCGTCCCGAAAGATACCTGACGGGATCAGATGCAGGGCAAACTTTCCGTGATCGTTGACCACCGTATGGCCGGCGTTCCCGCCGCCCTGATACCGCACGACACAGTCGTACTCCGCCGTCAGCAGATCCACCATCCTGCCTTTTCCCTCATCTCCCCAGTTGATCCCCACGATCGCGCTGTACTGCATGCTGTCCTCCTTATGGTTCCAAAGTCGTCGAAGCGCTCGTCCTCAGTCCGGTATCCCCCGTATCAAAGGGGAAGGCGCCCATCCGAGGGGAGTATCCCCTACGAATGAACGCCGTCGTTCATCTTCATCCGCCCTGAGCGGGCCCTTTCTGCAGTTGTTCGTTTCAGCGTTGGCTGAAACAATATATAATATACAAAAAACACGAGCAAAAGTATAGCAAACGGCGCGTTCTTTGTCAATTCTTTTTTGGAAAGATCATGGGCTGATCGAAGGCGGGATATGGCAGTAATTTACAGTTGATCCGCCAGGAGATTCCGGTTGATTTGAGCAGCGAAGGAGGCCGCCCGCTGGCGGATGCCGGGAAGCTGCACCGCCTCGCCGGGATCGTTGGCCGTTTCCATGAGGCAGAAACGGGGCGGCAGCAGGAAGGACCGGTTGAGGCACAGAGCACCCATGGCCTGCTTCGCCACGATATCGCCGCCGCTGTAGCCCGAGACCACCACGGCGTAGAGCCGCTGGCCCGACAGTCCGCCGCTGACGTGGAGGCTAGTGAGGCGGTTGATGAAGGCCATGATGTTGGCGCCCACCGCGTCGTTGTAATTGGGGAGGAGGAGCAGCAGCCCGTCGCAGTCCTGGACGGCGGGGATGACCTCCTGAGAGATGCTGCCGCCGTAGAAGCAGGAGCCCTTGCTGGCGAAGTGGGAGCAGACCGTGTAGGCGCAGCCCCGGCAATCCTCGATGGTGCCGTTTCGGAGGGACAGGGTCCTGATCGAGAACCGCTTGTCCAATCGTTCCAGCACCAGATCCCCCAGGGCCAGGGTGTTGGAGGTGGGCCGGTCGGAAGCGTGGAGCACCAGCAGGCGGGGCGCAGCAAATCGCGGCGGCGCAAAGGACAGAAGCCTGTCCGCGAGGCTCTCCACGGAAAAGGCCAGGGCTTCCTCCGGATCGTTCAGGGCATGGGTCCTTTGGGTGACCCGAAGGTTCCGCATGGAGCCCGTGGCCTCCGCCAGAGGCCGTTCCGGGAAGGCGCAGCCGGCCATATCGAGAGCGAAGATCAGCTCCCGGGCGGCGTTCTTGGTGTCGAGCTCCGTGCTGCCCAGCAGGATCACGCCTGCGGCGTATCCCCTGAGCCCATCGCCCAGGGCGCGGACGCGGCGCAGGATGCGAACAAAGTCCTCCCTCATGCCCAGATCATCCACGGCGGCCAGGAACAAGAGGGGCGCAAAGCCGGTCTCAGGCGCGGCCGGAATGTCCTCGAAAAAGACGTCGGGGGAAAGCTCCTGTATTACGGCTTTGCCGCGGATGCAGCTTTTAACGAGGTCCATCCGGGGGTCGTGGCCAATGGGGATGAGGGTCAAAGTCTGCATTGGTCCTCCGCTTCTCTCAGGTCAGCCCAAGCGGCCCGGAGACGAGCCTTCAGATCGGGATGCAGCTCCTCCCCCCGGATCACGCTGCCCGCCGGGGTCATGCGGCTGACGCAGCCGAAATAGACGCCGCCCATGGGGATGGCGCCGTGGAATGCTTCGCCCCGCAGCAGGGACAGGATGGACAGGGCCGCGGAGGAGATGGCCGGGGCGATGTAGGGCTTGAAGCCCAGGGCCCGGACCTCCCTGTTGGCACTTACCGTCAGCCGGGTGAGCTCGTTGGAAAGTTCGCTATTATATTCGGCGGGTGAATTCGCGATGACGAGCCCCGCCCCATGGGGGCCGTAGGCCCGATGCGGCTCCTCATCGACCCCGAGACGCCGGGCCATATAGGCGGCCCGGGCCTCCATAACGCCCAGCCCGAAGCCCGCCACCTGCTCGGGCAGCAGGCCCTTGAAATCATAGTCGCCGGCTTCGTCTCGGTTGGACTGCAGGAAGACACAGCGACTGAGCTGGTCCACGGGATCGGAGATCTGGCAGAACAGGCCGCTGAAGCGGGCCTCCCGTGCCTGCTTCGTGTAGGCTTTCAGCATGTCCCGGTTCTTCTCGAACTGGAGCATCCGCACGTCCCCCGCCGCGCCGAGGGGCGGTACGCCCCGGGAGGCGGTGAACAGAAAGGCGTCACAGTCGAAGAGCTCCTCCTCATGGAGGATGCGGATCAGAGGCTTTTCCCGGTCCAGCACCTGGTTGAGCTCCATCTCATACCGGCGGCAGAGGGCCTCGTTGGGGTCGTAGACGCC
>JAZRUD010000370.1:0-3073 GCA_045652385.1 Clostridia bacterium | reverse complement strand
TTTACCTCACTTATTCTCTTGCCGCCAGAGCCGCTTCCAGCTCCAGGAGCTTGTTATACAGGATCGAAAGATCCTGATTCAGATTGTTCTCGTTCTGGGCGATGCGGCTGTTGACGGCTTCCAGATCCTCCTCGCGGCCGGCTCGCTCCAGATACACCGGGAACAGGGCCATGAGCCCCGTCGCTTCATAAGACATGTTTCCTCCTTTCGGGGGGACCGCTCCGAGGAACGGTCCCCTCGTATCCTTTAGGTCACAGGACCCGCCGCTGCTCGTCGAACAGCAGCTCCGCCCCGCCGGAGACGTCGAAGTCGCTGCCGTTCACGTTCTCGATCCTCAGCTTCAGCCGTCGGCCCACGCTGCGGAGCAGGAATTCCGTGGGCACCGCCTCGCCGAGGAGCGCGCCCACGCTGTCTCCCTCCCGGGCTTCTCCCAGGACCAGGACCCTCAGAGGCCCGCCGGTGCCCGTGAGCACCGCCTCCACAGCCTGCTTGATGGTGAGGGCCGAGGCTCCGTCCAGCCAGGGGGTCTCCCAGAAGGCGGCGATGGGGTCCCCGCCGTAGGTGTCGCCCTCGTTGAGGACGGCCACCTCGCCCCGGCCCGTCAGCAGGTACAGGGTGCCGTAGCAGCTCATAAGGTCCACGGTCTCGAACCCCCGCCGCAGCAGGAAGCAGTCCCGGAGCACGTCGTATTCGATCAGCAGGTCGTTGTGGACGCTGGCGCTGTGCTCCTTCACGGCGAAGTAGAGGGTGTCCCCGCAGGCGGCGGAGGCCGCGGCGGAGAAATCCACCTGCTCGAGGAGGGGCAGAAGGTCCGCCCCGTGGGCCGTTCGGCGCACGGTCTGGCCGTCGTAGAAGTAGAGGCCCCGATCCGTCAGGAAGAAGAGCCGATCCCCGTAGAGGACGCAGGCCGTGTGGATGGGCTGGGTGAGGGCTGCCTCCACCGGCACGATCCGGTAGTTTCCGGGTCGATCCCCCAGCAGCCGATACAGCTTGTCCTTTTTGAAGATCAACAGCTGGTTCGACAGAGCGAAGAGGCCCGTGATGGGATCCGAATCCGTCCCCACCTCCACGTGACCGCCGGACACGTTCTCGCTGCTCTCGTCGGCGGACCAGTCCTCGATGGTCCGGCCGTCGCCGGGGGCCTGGCTCCAGTAGAGCCGGGCCGGGTGCTCCCGATCCCCGGCGGCGAACAGACGGCCGAAGTACAGTTCCAGAAAGTTCACCGACTTGTCGGACAGGCCCTCCGGGGAGCCGAAGGCGGCGATAGGCGCGCTGCCGCCCACCCATTTGAGGATGGATTCGAGACCGTTGCCGATGAGCAGCGTCTCGGTGCTGCCGATCTTCGTCTTGAGGAAGTCGAAGGTGTCCGCGCACATGTCGTCGGTGTAGTGATACAGGTCCTCCCAGATCTCCTGTATGGGATCGTAGCGAAAGAGGGAGTCCTGCCGGGCTACCAGACAGTCCGTCTGCCCCGATTCCCGGGGCCAGATGAACAGCCGCCGAAGCTTTCTCGCCGCCCCCGTCACCGGGGGATAGATGGCTCGATAGCCCTTGGCCCGGTCCAGCTTCCCGCCGGCCGTGCTCACGTTCTGGGCGTTCTCCGCCCAGTTGAGGGGGATGCCGCCGGCGCAGGACCCCTGCTTCACCCCGGCAAAGCTGCCGAAGCGGATGGTCTGCAATGCCATAGTCCTTCCCTCCTCAGTAGATGTGATAGATCTGAGACTGATCCGGGGCCGGATAGTTCCGCCGCAGCTTCCCCTTCAGCTCCCGGTACAGCGTGAGATCCAGCCGGGCTGCGTTCTGGGAGGCGGTGTCGAACCGGCTCCGTTCCCGGGCGGCGGCATAGGCCGCCATCAGCTCCTGGAGCCCCTCAGGGAGCTGGGGTTCGTCCGTCAGCTCTTCGAGCAGGGCCGGCTGATATCGGTAGGTGAGCTCCACGGTCCCGTCCGCCATCCCGGGGAACAGGAGCGTGTTTCGGGTGGGACCGTAGTAGAACAGGCGGCGCTGGCCGTCGATCCGGGCGGCGATGACCTTGAGACAGGTGAAGGGAAGGCCGGAAAGCTCCGCCTGTCCGTTCGCCAGCGTCACCGTGTCCCGCCGCCAGGGCCGCAGCTCCGCCGTCAAATCCAGCAGGGCCTCGTTGAGATACCCTATGAGCCGTTCCCGGTACAGGGCCACGGTGTCGTCGTCCGTGGGCCGGTCCAGTTTGCGCAGGGTCATTTTCATCAGTTGCAGCGCAGTCATAGGCACCTCACGCCAGCTTCCGGCCGCCGGCCGCGGTGAAGCCGTTCATCCAATGGTCGTTGATCGGGTCCCCCCGGCGGCTCTCCTCCAGCACCGTATAGATGCGCAGCGGCACCTCCACGGGCACCCCGGTGGGGATGCGGAAGTTCACGCCGTTCAGCGCGCCCTCCACATATGGCCCGTTGCCCGCTTCCGGCAGGATCAGCCGGATGGTCTCTTCCCCGTGTTCCATAGGTCATCCTTCCTTTCCGTCCTTAGGCGGACACGCAGTGCTCGATCTTCACGAGCCAGAGGGGGTTCAGCACCTTGGCCGCGTAGGCCGCCACCTTGGCGCCCACGGTGGACCGCTGATCGAGAGGATCGGTGGTGCCGGCGGAGCCGCGGGGCTTGATGATGGTCTCCATGGCCCCGGACCCGGCCACATCCACCACGCCGTAGGCGTCGGCACCGAAGATCAGCGTGGCGTGGACATCCGGCGCAACATGGGTGGTGGCGTCGGGTGCGCCGGCGTCCTTGGAGTATACCGCCGCGTTGGCGGTCAGGGACACGGTGCTGGTCAGCTTCACCATCCGCGACGTGGGGGTGTAGGGGTTGTTGCTGGCCAAGGTGTACTCGGTGTCGCCGATCATGAGCTTGTTCCCCGGGGTGGACAGATACGCCACCTCCCGTTCGGTGGGCACGTTCTTCAGCACGAAGGAGGCGGAGGAGGTGGTGTTGGCGTTGACAGCGTTGAGCACGCTCTGCTGATATACCTTGGCCTCGGTGGCCTCCACGAAGACCACGCCGAACAGGCGGCCGATCTCGCCGGAGTAGATCTGCTCTGCGTTGC
>JAZRUD010000369.1:0-4477 GCA_045652385.1 Clostridia bacterium | reverse complement strand
CCTTGGCCTCCAGTTCCTTTTCCTTACGTATCTCGTCCGCTTTCCTTTGCGCATCGTCCAGCATGGTGCGGACCGCATCCTCGGCCTTGGCGATCTTGGCTTCCGCCACATTCTTGCGGTAGACATAGCCGATCGCGATGCCGATGAGAGCGCCCGCCAGAGCAGCGGGGATCAAAAACCACCAGTGCATCGTTTCACTCCCATCTATAAGAATATAACCGGGCAGACGCCCGGTCACAATAGTCCATACCATGGGTTGTATATATTCGCTGCTTATATGAAAAAACGTATGAAATCGCTTATATTTTCAGCATCTATATATATCTATCTATGAACGCACCGAGCGTGCAGGATTACTTGAGATTATTATACGGTTTCGTCCCCACGCTGTCAAGCGTTTCATGGCTAAAAATCGAAGAGAGAGATCTGGTCGCTCTTGGGCAAGCCTTCGAAACAGCCGCAGCTCTCCAGCGCCGCCACCACGCCGCTGTTGCTGCCGGTGCGGGCGGCGAAATCCTCGATGGAACGGAAGGGCTCGGCGCCCCGCTTTTCGGCGATGGCCAGGGCCGCGGTGTCGCCCACGCCGGGGATGGCGTTGAAGGGCGGACGGATGGCTCCGTTCTCGATGACGAACTTGGTCCCCTGGGACTTATAGATATCCACGGGCAAAAGCTCGATGCCCCGCTTGTACATCTCGTAGACCACCTCCAATATGGTGATCAGGTCCTTGTCCTTCTTGGAGGTGTCGGCATCGGCGGAGTTCAGCGCCTTCTCCAGGGTGTGGATCTGCTGGAGCACCGCGTCCGCGCCGCCCAGCGATCGGGAGATGTCGAAGGCGTCCGCCCGGACGGTGTAATAGACCGTGTAGAACTCCAGGGGGTAATGGACCTTGAAGTAGGCGATGCGGAAGCCCATCATGGTGTAGGCCACGGCGTGGCCACGGGGGAACATATACTTGATCTTCTTGCAGGAGTCGATGAACCAGGCGGGTATCTTCCCCGCCTTCATGGCGTCCTCCATCTCGTCGGTAAGGCCCTTCCCCTTCCTCACCCGCTCCATGATCTTGAAGGACAAAGACGCCTCCATACCGTGGACGATGAGGTAGTTCATGATGTCGTCCCGGGTGCAGAGGACCTCCTTCAGCTTGGCGATGCCGTTGACCACCAGAGGCTCGGCGTTGTTGAGCCATACGTCCGTGCCGTGGGTCAGGCCCGAGATGCGGACCAGCTCCTCCATGGTGGTGGGCCGGGTCTGCTCCAGCACCTTCTGGACGAAGCTGGTGCCGAATTCCGGCCCGCCCAGGGTGCCCACGGTGCATTCGAGGGCGGAAAGGTCCACGTGCAGAGGTTCCGGCGAGGAGTATATCTTCCGGGTCTCAGGGTCGTCCAGGGGGATGGTGGTGGGGTCGATGCCGGTGAGATCCTGGAGCATGCGCAGAGCCGTGGGATCGTCGTGGCCCAGGATATCCAGCTTCACCAACCTGTCGTCCATGGCGTGGAAGTCGAAATGGGTGGTGATGGTCCCCTGCTCCACCTTGTCCGCCGGGTACTGGATGGGGGTGAACATATAGATGTCTTCGTCCTTGGGCACGATGACGATGCCCGCCGGGTGCTGGCCCGTGGTCACCTTCACGTTGAGACAGCCCTGGCTCAGGCGCTCCATCTCCGCCCGGCGCAGGGTCTTATTGGTGGCTTCGGCGTAGTTGTACACGCACTCGAAGCCCTTCTTCCCCGCCACGCCGGAGATGGTGCCCGCCCGGTAGGCGTGGTGCTGACCGAACATCTCCTCCACGTACTTATGGGCCCGGTGCTGGTATTCGCCGGAGAAGTTGAGATCGATATCGGGGGTCTTGTCGCCCTTGAAGCCCAGGAAGACCTCGAAGGGGATCTCGAACCCGTCCTTGTGAAGAGGCGCGCCGCAGACTGGACAGGCTTTATCCGGCAAATCGACGCCCGTGCTGTACTGCAGGGGATCGATGTCAAAGTCGCTGTATCGGCACTTGGGGCACACATAATGGGGCGGCAGCGGGTTCACCTCGGTGATGCCCGCCATGGTGGCCACGAAGGAGCTGCCCACGGAGCCCCGGGAGCCGACGAGATAGCCGTCGGAGTTGGACTTATGGACCAGCCGCTGGGCCATAAGGTACAGGGAGGCGAAATGGTTGCCGATGATGGACTTCAATTCCTTGTCGAGACGCTTTTGGACCACCTCGGGCAGCGGGTCCCCGTAGATGCTGTGGGCCCTGTCCATGGTCATACGGGTGAGCTCGTTCTCCGCGTCAGGGATCATGGGCGCATGGGTGCCGTCGGGGAAAGGCTTCAACACCTCGATCTCGTCCGCGATGGCGTTTGGATTGTCGACGACCACCTCTCTGGCCCGATCGCCCAGATAGGCGAACTCCTCCAGCATTTCCTGGGTGGGTTTGAAATACAGGGGCGCTGGATAGGCCGCGTCGTCGAACCCCAGCTTGTAGAGCAGGATCTGCCGGTAGATGGCGTCCTCCGGCTCCAGGAAGTGGACGTCGCCGGTGGCCACGGTCTTTTTGCCCAGCTTGTCCCCCAGGGCGAGGATGCGGCGGTTGATGTCGTGGAGCCCCTCGGCGTCCTTCACCTGGCCCTCCCGCAGCAGAAAGGCGTTGTTGCCGTCGGGCTGGATCTCCAGATAGTCGTAATAGGAGGCGATCTTCAGCAGCTTCTCCTCCGGCTCGCCGGCCAGCACGGCCCGATAGAGCTCCCCTGCCTCGCAGGCCGAGCCCAGGATGAGGCCGCCCCGGAAGACGGAGAGCATGCTCCGGGGGATGAGGGGCTTGCCGCCCCGCATATGGTCCAGGTTGGAAAAGCTGATGAGCTTATAGAGGTTCTTCATGCCCAGCTGATCCTTAGCCAGGATGACGATATGATAGGTCTTCTGCTTCTCCTTATTGAGATGTCTGTCCCGCTCCGCCGACGCGTCGGGTACCACGGGCAGGGTGTGAACGCCCATGGTTTTGAGCTCCTCCGTCATCCTCATCAGAAGCATGGCGCAGGAGTTGGCGTCGTCGTCGGCCCGGTGGTGGCTGCCCATGTCGATGCCGTAATGGGCGCAGAGGGTGTCCAGCTTATGGTTCTCCACGTCGTCGTGAAGGATGTACCGGGAGAGCATGAGGGTGTCCGTGTACGGCAGATCGAAGCGGATGCCGAACTTCTCCCCGTGATGGGTGATGAAGCCGATATCGAACTTGGCGTTGTGGGCCACCAGGCAGGCGCTGCCGCAGAAATCGCGGAACTGCTTCAGGGCGTCCCGGCTGGAGGGCGCGCCCGTGAGCATGTCCTTGGTGATGCCGGTGAGCTCGGTGATTTTTTTGGGGACGACCACGCCGTCGTCGATGAAGGTGTCGAAGCGCTCCGTGACCTTGCCGTCCACCAAGCGGACCGCGCCGATCTCGATGATGTCGTGCTGCTCCGCCTTCAGGCCCGTGGTCTCGATATCGAAGGCCACGTACTCCCCCTCCATGGGGAAGTCCACGGTGTCGGGCTGCAAATACCCCTCCACCCCGTAGAGGGCCTTGACGCCGGTGGCTTTGGCCGCCTTGGCCGCCTCGGGGAAGGATTGGACGTTGCCGTGATCCGTGATAGCCAGGGCTTTATGGCCCCAGCGGGCCGCGGTCCTAAAGGCTTCGGTCAAGTCCGTGAGGCCGTCCATGGCGGACATGCGGGTATGCAGATGAAGCTCCGCCCGCTTCCCGTTCGCCGTGTCCTCCCGTAGGACGCGATCGACGATAGTGCAGTCGTTGATATAAAAATTCAGCTCGGGATTGTACTTGCGGCTCCGGCAGACGCCCCGAAGAAGGAAGTTCTTCCCCTTCTTGCGGGCCGTCTCCAGCCAGAACATGAACCGCAGGGCCTTCCACTCCTCGAAGAAGGTAGCCTCGCAGTAGATGGAATCGGTGAAGTCCGTGACGTTCATCTGGACCCGCCAGCTGTTCTTTCCCTTCTCCGTCTTGTTGCCCCAGCCTTCTCTGAGCGTAGAGGAGACCAGACGGCCCTCGATGATACAGGTCTTTTCCCCCTCCGCAAGGTCGCGGATAGCGGTGTGCCGACCGCTGGGAATGCGGCCGCCCAGCAGGATGCCGTTCTCCGGCAGGTCCACCTCGATCACGTTGGTCTTCTTCACCACCACCGCCGCCGAGGGGGGCACGGGAGCGGTCGTGGGGACCGCCGGCTGCGGGGCGGGCGCAGGCGCTATGGCCGGCGCCTCCTCCGCGGGGCGGACCGTATAGGTGAAGGTCGGGGTATAGCGAGGCAGCAGGGCGCGCATGGCGTCCTCAAAGGACCGCAGCCGTTCCTCCGGCAGGGGCGCGGCCAGGGTGCAGGAAATCTCCACCGCGTTGGTGCTCCGAATAAGGTGCACGTTCTCGATGAAGATCTCCCGTTCCGTGATGCCCGCCTGTTCGTATGCCTGTCGAAGAGGCTGTTCCATGGATACCTCGCAAAAATCT
>JAZRUD010000368.1:0-5043 GCA_045652385.1 Clostridia bacterium | reverse complement strand
TATCTCTCCGATTGGCTGGGGAGCCTCGTCATGCTCCTGGGCGTGCTGCTGGTGCTGGGTCTCGATTTTCGCTCCTTCGCCTTTCGGCCCGCGGATCTGTTTTTCCTGCTCAGCGCCCTGTGCGTCACGGTGAACGCCTTTCTCATCAAGGCGGCCCAGGAGAAGCACGGCCGGGACACGGACAGCATCTCCTACTACAACAACTTCACGGTCCTGGTCCTCTTCGCCGTCTTCGCTCTGGCGCGGGGGGACCTGCAGGCCCTCAAGCCGTCGGCCATCCCTCACTTCTGGGGGCTGGTGCTTCTCGGGGGCCTGGCCCAGACCTGCATCTATTTCTTCTACTATCGGAATCTGAAGCGCCACGAGGTGTGGGTGGTGAAGCTCTGGCTCCTGCTTATGCCCGTGGTCAGCTGTCTGATCGGCGTGCTGTTCCTTCACGAGGCGCTGACGGTGAAGAAGGTCCTGGGCGTCCTGGTGGTGCTCCTGGGAGCCGCCGTCATTCTGCTCAGGGGGAAGCTGAATCAAAGAAAAGCGGAGGCGTAACCATGGAAATGCTTGATTTTTTGCGGGAGAAGAATCCCAACTTGCCCCTGTATTCGGTCCACGATCCGGCCTTTGCCCCCTACGGACGGGTGCTGCCCATAGTGGACCCGGCCTCGCTGCGGGCGGCCATGGAGAAAACGGTCGTTCCGGAGACGGGGAACAGCTACACGGCCTCGGACCCCATTTTGGAAGCGACGGCGGACGTCCGGCGCTTGGCCGATACGGTCTACGGCGGCATGGCCGTTCAGGCGGGCTGCTGCAACGGTCACGGCTTTACCTTGAACGCGGAGGAATACCACAAGTGCTCCGAGGTGAACTACTCCACCACGGGGCTGGTGCTGCTTCTGGCTCTGCCCGGAGACGTCCGTGACCGCACGCTGGACGCATCCGCTGTGGTCGGTTTTTATCTGCCCCCGGAAACCATGGTGGAGATCCATCCCCTGGTGCTCCACTTCGCCCCCTGCCGGGTGAAACCGGAGGGCTTCAACTGCCTGGTGGTCCTGACGCGGGGCACCAACGCGCCTCTCGACCGTGTGGACCCCCAAGCCCCGGGGGAGGAGGGGCTCCTCTGGATGCGGAACAAGTGGCTCCTGTGCCATAAGGACTCCCCCCAGGCCCAAAAGGGGGCCTTCGTGGGCATCGCCGGCGAAAACCTCAAGCTGTCCATCGAATAAGGACTTGTGGTAGCCGGAGAAGTATAGTACAATATATTGTTATCAAACGAGCTTTGCGGGAGAATACATCCATGAAATGGCTGGAGATCAGCGTCTATACCACCGACGAAGGCCTGGACTACGTGTGCGCCGCCCTGGACGGAGCCGGCATCACGGGCCAGAGCATCGAGGAGAGCCGAACCGCCGCCGCTGCCTTCCTTCGGGAGAGCGTGCTCTACTGGGATTTCGCAGACATGGACAAGATCGGCACGGACCGGCCGTGTGTGAAGGGGTATGTGGCGGACTGTCCGGAGAACTACGGGAAGGTGGAGGCGGCCAAGGCGGCCGTGGCCCGGCTTCACACCCTGGGCCTGGGCGCGGACCTGGGCACGCTCGCCGTCACCGTCCGCACCGTGGACGAGGAGGACTGGGCCAACAACTGGAAGCAGTACTATAAGCCCCTCCTGATCGGCCGGCGGCTGCTGGTGCTCCCCTGCTGGGAGCAGAAGCCGGACACGGACCGGGTGGTCCTGAAGCTGGACCCCGGCATGGCCTTCGGCACCGGCGCCCACCACACCACCCGCATGTGCCTGGAGTTTTTGGAGCGGGTCATGGAGCCCGGCCTCGACATGCTGGACATGGGCTGCGGCAGCGGCATCCTTTCCATCGCCGCAAGGCTCCTGGGCGCGCGGCGGGCTGTGGCCGTGGACATCGACCCCATCGCCGAGACCGTGGCCCGGGACAACGCCGATATGAACGGCCTCTCTCAGGACGGATATGAGATTTACATCGGCAACCTCCTGGACGACGAAGCCCTGAGAAACAAAATCGGCGGCCCCTATCCCGTGGTGGCGGCCAACATCGTGGCGGACGTGATCATCGGCCTCGCGCCATACGCCAAGACCGTGGTCGCCCCCGGCGGCTGGTTCATCGTCTCCGGCATCATCGACGATCGGGCCAAGGAAACGGAAGATAAACTGAAGCAGGCGGGCTTCGAGGTGACCGAGGTCATCTCCTCCGACTGCTGGTACGCCATGCTCTGCAGGAATCCCGCATGAACCGGTTTTTCGTCAACGAAATAGGGCCCGACGAGGCCGTGATCACCGGGGAGGATCTAAAGCACCTCGCCTCGGTGCTGCGCCTCAAGAAGGGGGATCACGTGATGCTCTCCGACGGCAAGGGCTCCGAGTGCGAGGGGGAGATCGACCGGGTGGAACCGGGCCGGGCCCGGGTGAAAACCGGCCCCTGGCGGCCCTGCGTTTCCGAGCCCCATCACAAGCTCACCCTGTTCCAGTGCCTGCCCAAGGCGGGGAAGATGGAGACCATCATCCAAAAGTGCACAGAGCTGGGCATGAATGCCCTCATACCCACTCTCAGCGCCCGGTGCGTGGTCCAACCCGGCAGGGATTTCGAGAAGAAGCTCCAGCGGTATCGGAAGGTGGCCCGGGAGGCCGCCATGCAGAGCCATCGGGGCCTGATCCCGGAGGTGCTGCCCCTGGTGGAGCTGAAGAAGGCGGACCTTTCCATCTTCGACACGGTCTACGTGGCCTATGAGGGGGAGAGGGAGCAGGGCCTGAAGCAGGTCATGGCCGCTCGCCCCGGCCGCCGCATCGCCCTGTTCGTGGGGCCCGAGGGGGGCTTCGAGGGGGACGAGGTGGATGTGTTGATCCAGAAGGGCGCTGTACCCGTGTCCCTGGGGCCCCGGATCTTGCGGACCGAGACCGCGGGCATGGCCATGTGCGCCGAGATATTGTTCGAACTGGGAGAATAGGCCCATGAGAGTATCGTTTTACACTCTGGGCTGCAAGGTAAACCACTACGAGACCGCGGCCATGGCGGAGCTGTTCACGGCGGCGGGCCATGCCGTGGTGGACTTTTCCGAGCCGGCGGACGCCTATATCGTCAACACCTGCACGGTGACGGCGGTGGCGGACCAGAAGTCCCGGCAGATGCTTTCCCGGGCTCACGCCCAGAGTCCCGACGCCCTCGTCGTGGCCGTGGGCTGTTACAGCGAGGTGGCCAAGGAGAAGGTCGCCGCCCTGCCCGGGGTGGACCTGGTGCTGGGCACCGGGGGCCGGAAGGACATCGTATCTCTGGTGGAGCGGGCGCTGCTGGGGGAGAAGCCGGACCCGGAGGCCGTGCCGCCCTTTTCCCGGCGAAGCTTTGAGGATCTGTCCGCCGTGGCGGACAGCCGCACCCGGGCTACGCTGAAGGTCCAGGACGGCTGCGTCAGCTTCTGCACCTACTGCGCCATCCCCTTTGCCCGGGGGGCGCTCCGGTCCCGGTCCATGGAGAGCTGCCGCCGGGAGCTCCTGACCCTTACCGAAAAGGGCTATAAAGAGATCGTTTTGACGGGTATCGAGCTCACGGAGTACGGCAAAGATTTGGCGGACAAGCCCACGCTGAACGATCTCATCCGCCTCAGCGACGAATGCGGGGTGGAGCGCCTTCGACTGGGGTCCCTGGACCCCCGGTTCGCGGACGAAACCTTTGCCCGGACCTGCGCCGAGAGCGAAAGCCTCTGCCATCAGTTCCATCTGTCCCTCCAAAGCGGATCGGACACGGTGCTGGCCCGCATGAACCGGCGATATACGGCGAAGGAATATTTGGAGAACGCCGACCGGCTCCGGACATATATGCCCGACGCCGCCATAACCACCGACGTGATCGCGGGCTTCCCCGGGGAGAGTGAAGGGGAGCACCGGGAGACCGCCGCCTTTTTGAAGGAGGCAGGCTTTGCCCGCATCCATGTGTTCCCCTATTCCAGGCGGCCCGGAACGAAGGCGGCAGCCATGCCCGGCCAGCTGACCCGGCAGGAGAAAGCGAAGCGGGCAAAGGAGCTCATCGAGATCGGGGAGGAACTGGAGAAATCGTTCATCGACCGGCAGATCGGCGCCGTACACCGGGTCCTCATGGAGGAGGACGGCACGGGCTATACCGGAAACTACGTTCGGGTGCGCTGCCCGGGATCGGCGGGCGAGCTGGTCAGCGTGCGCATCGCGGGACGGGAAAATACCATAGCTATAGGAGATTTAGTATGAGTTGTTTGTTTTGCAGGATCGCCGCCGGGGAAATCCCGTCCGCCAAGGTCTATGAGGACGAGCTGGTCTACGCCTTTCGGGACATCGCGCCCCAGGCGCCGGTCCACGTGCTCATCATCCCCAGGAAGCACATCGAGAGTGCCCAGGCCCTGACCAGAGAGGACGACGCGCTGCTGTGCCATATGTTCGCCTGCGCCCGGAGAATCGCCGAGAGCGAGGGCGTGGCCGCCTCCGGCTATCGGCTCATCACCAACGTGGGGGACGACGCGGGCCAGAGCGTCCATCATCTCCATCTGCACCTGATCGGCGGCAAGGCGCTGAAGTGGGACAACTGAGGCAGGATATGGTCACGATCAGGGTTGCAAAAACCAGGCGGGAGATCCGGGATTTCGTCATCTTTCCCACCAAGCTCTACAAAAACGATCCCTACTACGTGCCCGACATGGTGGGGGATCAGATCAACGACCTCATGCCCGATAAGAATCCGGCCTTCGAATACTGCGAGGCCAGGTGCTTCCTCGCCTATCGGGACGGGAAGATCGTGGGCCGGGTGGCCGGGATTTTGAATAAACGGGCCAACGAGAAGAACAATGTGAACTATCTTCGGTTCGCCTTCTTCGATTTCATCGACGATCCGGAGGTCACGGACGCCCTGTACGCCGCCCTGGCCGACTACGCGAAGGAGCTGGGCTGCGTGGCCATCCACGGCCCCCAGGGTTTTTCGGACATGGACCGGGAGGGCATGCTAGTGGAGGGCTTCGACAGGCTCAGCCAGTTCTTCGTATACTACAACTATCCCTATTACC
>JAZRUD010000367.1:0-5215 GCA_045652385.1 Clostridia bacterium | reverse complement strand
CCTGCGCAAATACTATGCCAAATGAAATACTGATGCTATCCCGCACTTACGAATCCTAACTGATTTATGAGGAGAATCTGACTGTACTTTTGACTGTATTTTGACTGCACTTTGCTTGAGTTATCTATCGTAGAGTTCTTTGAGTGAGCATAGTAAACAATCCGGATTTTTCCCTAATTTACTTGCTTTTTTACAAAAACACAGACACTATCTAGCAGTATTGATCTTGGCCGCAAAACGTTCTCCTAAGCGGAAGGCCGTGGGTTCGAATCCCGCCGGGGAGGCCAAAAAAGTCCCTAATTTAGGGACTTTTTTCTATCTGCTGTTTTGCAAAAACAGGGCTTGAAAGAGTTTTGACTGCACTTTTTGAAAAAGTACCCTTTATTCCCGCTGCAACGGGTGTTCCTCTGAGGCAATGATTTAGTCGACATAGCTACATCCACGTACAGTCCGGTCGCAAATTCTATCTGCGAAACACTTCCCCGGGTTCGGCATCGGGTATAAATGATCCTGATCTTCAATGTCACAAGGACAGGCAGCCTCGGTGAGGCAGGATGGCCGGAGAAAGTGCTGAGGGCGACGGCTTGAAAGCAGACGGAAAAAGTATTATAATATATTGATAAAAATGACGACCGTGCCCTTGAAGCAGAATCATTCTATGGAGATACACATGAAAAAAATACTGTCTTTTTTGCTGACGGCGATGCTGCTGTTTTCCGTGCTTCCCGGATGCAGCGGGGGGACCCCGCAGACGCCCGCTGAAGAAAAGATGGCGGTACACGACGGACGGGCCCGGCCCTCCGCCTGCGGACGCCTACAGGTGGTGAACGGCAAGCTCTGCGATCAGGCGGGAGAACCGATCATGCTCCGGGGCGTAAGCTTCAATGGCCTCATCACCTCCGAATCCTTCCTCAACGAGCAGCTGTTTCAGGAGCTGTCTCAGGAGGACGGCGTCAATTTGGTTCGTCTGGCCATGTACACCTACGGGGTAGGCATCGTCGGCTACTGCACCAAGGGCGACAAGGAACGCCATAAAGAGGACATCGATATGGGCGTGGAACTGGCCAGGGCCAACGACATGTATGTGCTGATCGACTGGCACATCCTGAGCGACGGGGACCCTAACACCTATCTGGAGGACGCCAAGGCCTTCTTTGCCGAGATGGCTGAAAAATACAGCGGCTACGACAATGTTCTCTATGAGATCTGCAACGAACCCAACGGCGTGGACTGGGCCGCGGTGAAGAAGTACGCTGAGGAGGTCATCCCCGTCATCCGGGAGAAGGACCCCCGATCCGTCGTCATCGTGGGAAACCCCGATTGGTCCAAGGACTTGTACAGCGTGGCGGCGGACCCGCTGGCCTTTGAGAACATTCTGTACACCCTCCACTTCTACTCGGCCACCCATGGACAGAACTATCGGGAGATGACGGAGGAGTTGAGCCAAAAGGGACTGCCCATCTTCGTCAGCGAGTTCGGCGTCACCGCCGCCAGCGGGGGTCTTCCCCGGGATCTGGAGGCGGCAGACCAGTGGATCGACCTGCTGGAGCGGGAGAACATCTCCTATTGCCTGTGGGCCTTTGCCAAGGTGTCGGAGGCCTGCTCCACCATCCGCTTCAACGTGCCCAAATACAGCGGCTTTGTGGAGGAGGATTATACCGATACAGGCCTTTGGCTGTTGGATACGCTGTCCAAGCACACTTCCCGATGAACCCGCAAAGGTAAGGGAGCAATTCGCATGAAAGAGCAACAGACAAGCGCAAAGATGGTGTCGAAACTGATGTTTCGACTGCTGCCCGTTCAGATCTTGCTGGCGGCGGTCGGCTCTGTCAACGGCATCGTGTCCAGCTTTTTTGCCAGCAACTATGTGGGCGTCGAGGCCATGAGCGCTGTCGGTTTGTACAGTCCTCTGCAAATGTTGCTTCAGGCCGTCAGCATCGTGCTGATCGGCGGCTCCGTGATTCTGTGCGGCAAATACATGGGCCAGAATCAGCAGGAAAGGCTGCACCGCGTCTTCTCCCTAACGGTGACGCTGGCGCTGCTGGCTTCATGCGTTTTCGTGCTGCTGTTCGTGATTCTGGGATTGTTCGATCTCACCGGCTTCTTCACGAAGGATGAAGCGGTGCGGCGGCTGTTCGACCGGTATCTGCTGGGACAGGCCATCGGCGTGCTCCCGCTGATCTTGGGGAACCTGCTCATCTCCTTCCTGGCCATGGAGAACCAGGGGAAGATCACCACGGCAGCCAGCCTGGTCTATATCCTCGTCAACGTGGTGCTGAACTATCTGTTCGTGCAGGTGCTGCGGCTGGAAGCCTTTGGCCTTGCGCTGGCGTCCGCCCTGGGATTGTGGGCGTTCCTGCTGATCGAGGCGCAACCCTTTCTGACAGGCAAAGCCCATCTGCGTTTTTCCACAAGGGAGCTTCCCTGGCGGGAAAGCGGAGCCATCCTGCGCATCGGCTTTCCCGGCGCCGCCAACAACGGGTATCAGACGGCGCGCGGCCTGATCCTCAATTGGCTGATCACGGCTTACGTGGGCAGCGTGGGCGTTTCGGCACTGGCCGCGGCGAACAATCTGCTGGGGATCTTCTGGTCCATTCCCACAGGCATGCTGGCCGTATCCCGGCTGATGATCAGCGTCAGCGTGGGCGAGGAGGACAGAAGGACCCTGACCGACGTGATGGGGGTCATGTTCAAATGGTTCCTGCCCCTGATGTTCGCCGTTTCTCTCGTTCTGACACTTTGCGCGGCGCCTCTGACCCGCATATTCTTCCAGGACCCCGCTGCCCCCGTGTACCAACTGACTCTGTGGGGCCTGCGCATCTTGCCCGTCTGTATGCCGCTGAGCATCATCTGTACCCACTTTGTATGCTACGGGCAGGCCTCCGGGAAGCAGGGGCTGGTCCATATCGTGTCCCTGCTGGACGGCGTGATCTGCGTCGCCGGATTCACGGCGCTGCTGATCCCCTGGTTGGGCATGAACAGCGTGTATATCGCCAACGTGCTCAACGGAGTGATCGCTGCGCTGGCCTTCCTGGTATACGCCTGTTGGAAGAATCGCCGTTTCCCCCGGACCATGGACGAGCTCATGGTCATCCCGGACGGCTTCGGCGTGTCCCCGTCGGAACGGATGGACCTGAACATCCGGAGCATGGAGGAGGTCGTTTCGATCTCCCGACAGGTGCAGGCTTTCTGCCTCGTGCGGGGCGTCGACCGACGCCGGGCCTATCTTTCGGGCCTATCCATGGAGGAGATGGCCGGGAATATTGTGGAGCATGGGTTTAGCAGGGACAACCGGGCGCATTCCATCGACGTGCGCGTGGTTCATAAAAATGGGAATATCATCCTGCGGATCAAGGACGATTGCGCTCCCTTTGATCCGGCGGAGCGGCAGAAGCTAGCGGAAGCGGAGGATATAACGAAGAACGTAGGCATCCGCATGGTGTTTGCGATGGCGTCGGACGTCAATTACCAGAACATTCTGGGGCTGAACGTGCTGACGATCCGGATATAAGACAGCGTGAAGCAAAGGAGGCGTGCCGATGGCTGGCAGCAACTCGCAGTTTGAGGTGTTTTTAGCAGACGAGGTAAAGAAGTACAAGGGTATATGCGCACCTGTCAAGGCGGGCATCCTCAGACGCGCCCTCATTCGTTGGGCGCCCTGCAGCAAACTGCACCCCAATCCGGACGATGAGTTCTGCATACCAAAAGTGGGCCCAAACTACAAAATCATCTCGGAGTATATGGAAAGCTTCCGAATGGAGCGGCTCCATTCCAAGGACTACTGCGAGGAACCCCTGACCGTGCAGATGGTCCGTCCCGACGGGTATATGATCCTGAACGGTCATCATCGCTGGGCGGCCGCCCTTCGGCTGGGATTCCCTCGCATACCCGTGCGGATCGTAGATCTGACCCAGGATACAGATATCCGAACGATCCTCAAGAACACGAATCATGACAGGCGGGTGACCCTGGATCTGGATGAAGTGGTGTTCCGGAAGGAGGGCGACGGGCCGCTGGAAAAGCCCCTTCCTTTTCCTGCAGGGCGGATATACAGGGAACGCCTGCGGCTGGGCATCCCTGCTCTGTTCCATTATCTCAACAAGAAGGGGTATGATATCTGGGTCTATACAGCCGGTTACTATTCCGCAGACTATATCCAGCGGCTTTTCCGAAAGTATCACGTACACGTTTGCGGCGCTGTGACGGGCACTGGACGCAAAACGGCCGATAACAGCAGGGAAGTCCGAAAGGAGCTGGAGACCCTGTTTGCCAAAACCTACCTGTATACCGTTCACATCGACAACGAAATGCTGCTGCGCATATCCAGCAGGACCAGGGAAGCACAGGAATTCGACATCGCCGGCGGGCCGGAGGACTGGTCCCGCAGCGTCATGGAGATCCTGGAGAGGATCGAAAGCCATGAACCGTGAATCCTCTGAACCCGTCATGCGGGTGTCCTTCGACCTGGACGAAGTTCTCTTCGTATCGCCGGGGACACATAAGACGGAGCCGCCGCTCCACTTCCCCTTGAACAGGGTTTTTCGGGAGCGTCTGCGGCTGGGCACGCCGGAATTGATCCATGAACTTCAATCCCTTGGTTATGCGGTGTGGATCTACACCTCCTCCTTCCGTTCCGAACGGTACATACGCCGGCTGTTTCGTCTGTACGGCGTTCGGTTGGATGGGATCGTGAATGGGGAGCGTCATTTGCGGGAGGTTCAGAGGGACCGACGGGAAACGCTGCCGCAGAAGCTGCCCAATCGATATCGAATTTCCCTGCATGTGGACGATGAGGCGGTCATCGCCTCCTGGGGGCGTCAATACGGGTTCAAAACCTATCTGCTGAACGCCCAGGACGACGGATGGAAGGAAAAGATCGTCCAGTATGCCGAGAAGATCTGCCGCATGGAGCATCCGGAGCTGTTCGCCGAGGAAGAGGCGGACGCCCCGAAATCCCATCAGAAATAAGCTGCTCAAACAGAAAACCGGCCGGAACACGTATCCGGCCGGTTTTTCTGTATACGCCTCAGGAGAAAGGCATGAAGAAGATATGGTTTAGAACTCCAGATTCTTTTCGGTCTCCTTGGAGAAGACGTGGGCCACGTTCCCCTTGAAGCCGAAGCGAACGATGTCGCCCATCTCGAAGTTGTTCGTCATGTCCGCCGTGGGCACGATGATGATCACGTCCCGGCCCTCCGCGTTCACATGGAGGTGC
>JAZRUD010000366.1:0-1739 GCA_045652385.1 Clostridia bacterium | reverse complement strand
GGCTGCCGCCGCCCAGCGGCGGACGGTGTTTATGACCGCGCCCCGATTCGCCGTGGTGCAAACGGACGAGGGCAAGGCCCTGGGGACCTCCCTGGAGGGGCAGACCTATCCCCGGTTCCGGCTGTCCGATCTGAGCCATCGGGCGGCGGGGGACTATTATCTGTTCCTGCCCGGCGGGACCCGGCTCCGGCCCGACGCTCTCTATCGCCTGGCCGCAGCGGCAGGGGGCGGCCGGGAGCTCCTCTACGGGGACGAGGACGTCCTTTTTCGCGGCCGCCGTTGCCGACCCCGGTTCAAGCCGGATTTCAGCCCTCACACCCTCCTCTCCCGGGATTATCTGGGCCGGGGCGTCTGCCTGTCCCGTACCCTGCTGGAGGCCGTGGGCGGCTGGCCCGGACCCACGCCCGCCCGGCGGTACGCCTTCTGGCTGCGGGCGGTTGCCCTGGCGGACCGGATCGTCCACCTGCCCTTCGTGCTGTTCAGCCTGCCGCGGTCGGAGCCCTGCGCCGATCCCGCGCCGTTGAAGGCCGCCTTGGGGGCGGAGGCCCTGGTGCTGCCCGGCCCCGCCCGGGGGACCTTCCTGCCCCGGTTCGGCGTGCGGGGGGAGCCCCTCGTCTCCGTGATCGTCTCGGACGAGAACGGCTCCGACGCCCTGCGGGACACCCTCCTGGCCGTGGAGCAGCGGATGCAGCTCCCCCGGTACGAGCTCGTCGCTGCGGCGGGCAACCCTTTGACGCCCTTCCTTCGGGCCCTGAAAAGCAGCGGCGTGACCGTGCTGGAACGGCCCGGCGCCAGCCCCTGCGCCCTGTGGAATGCGGCGGCCAAGGCGGCTCGGGGTAGATTTTTGCTGTTCATCCAGGGAGGATGCCTGCCCCTCTCCCCCGATTTCGGCCAGCGGCTTTTGGAATGGGCCGCCCGGCCGGACGTGGGGGTGGCGGGTCCCCTGGTGCTGGACGGGCAGAACCGAATCCTCAGCACCGGCACGGCGGTGGGGCTGCTGGGCGGCCTGGGCTCCCCCGGCTTCGGGCTCACGGAGGAGGCGCTCGTCCGGGTCTGTCCCCGGCTCCTCTGCCCCCGGGACGTGTCCTGTCTGGGCCATTGGGCGCTGATGATCCTCCGGGACCGGTTCCTGGCTGCGGGCGGCTTCGATCCCGCTCTGGGCCGGCTGGGCTATGGGGAGGAGCTCTGCCTGCGCCTGGGCCGCCGGGGCCTGAACAGCCTGTGCGCACCCTCGGTCCGGTTCCGGCTCCCCGCTCTGCCCACGGTCCGGCCCGATCCCGTCAACCTCCGCCGCTGCCGGGACGCCTTCCTTCCCCTGCTGCGAACGGGGGACCCCTTCTGGAATCCCAACCTGTCCGTAGCCTCGCCCCTGCCCCGCCCGGCGCTGCCGCCCCGGCCGCCCCTGAGCCTCCACGTCCCGGATGCCTGGCCGCCGTATTTTTCTGCGCCGCCGCAAAAAAACTATTGACAGCCCACCCTTTTTTCTGTATTATATTACCTGCAATCGCGCTCGGTTCGTCTAGTGGCCTAGGACACCGCCCTCTCACGGCGGTAACAGGGGTTCGACTCCCCTATCGGGTACCATGCAGAAAAACGGCTGTCTGACCGGACAGCCGTTTTTGTATTTCATCCGAAATATGATGCATCGACAGAATCTTCTTTTTGTATTGTTTTTTAACTGCTTTGTCCTGTATACTGAAAAAAAGCCTTCCGGCAGCCGTCCGAAGCAAACAAACAGG
>JAZRUD010000365.1:0-2937 GCA_045652385.1 Clostridia bacterium | reverse complement strand
GTTCTCCGGCGCGGATCTGGTCGGCACGGAATACGAGCCCCTCTTCGACATGAGCGCCGGCTTCAACGGCAAAAAGGGCTACCGGGTGGTGGCGGACAACTACGTTACCCTGGACGAGGGCACCGGCGTGGTGCACATCGCGCCCGCCTTCGGCGAGGACGACAACCGGGTGGGCAAGATCTACGATCTGCCTTTCCTGCAGCTCGTCAATACCTCCGGCCATATGTGCGGCGGCACGCCCTTCGACGGCCTGTTCGTGAAGGACGCGGACAAGCCCATCCTGGAGGATCTGAAGCGGCAGGAGAAGCTGTTCTCCGCCCCCTCCTTCGAGCACAGCTACCCCTTCTGCTGGCGCTGCGACACGCCCCTCATCTACTACGCCCGGGAGGAGTGGTTCATCAAGATGACCGCGGTGAAGGATAAGCTCATCCGGTTCACCAAGAGCGTCAACTGGATCCCCGAGACCATCCGGGACGGCCGCATGGGCAACTTCGTGGAGAACGTCATCGACTGGGCCGTGACGAGGGAGCGCTACTGGGGCACCCCCTTCCCCGTCTGGGTCTGCCCGGACTGCGGCAAGGTCCACGTCATCGGCAGCAAGGCGGAGCTGAAAGCCATGAGCCCCGACTGCCCCGAGGATATCGAGCTCCACAAGCCCCACATCGACAAGGTCACCGTCAAGTGCCCCCAGTGCGGCGGGAACATGAAGCGGGAGAGCGTGGTCATGGACTGCTGGTTCGACTCCGGCTCCATGCCCTTCGCCCAGTGGCACTATCCCTTTGAAAACAAGGAGAAGTTTGAGCGCCGGTACCCCGCCGACTTCATCTCCGAGGCCATCGACCAGACCCGTGGCTGGTTCTATACCCTGCTCGCCATCGCGACCCTCCTCTTCGACGAACCGCCCTTCAAAAACTGCGTGGTGCTGGGCCTGGTCTGCGACAAGGACGGCAAGAAGATGAGCAAGCACCTGGGGAACGTGGTCAACCCCTTCGACGTGCTGGACGCCCAGGGCGCCGACGCGGTCCGCTGGTACTTCTACACCGGCTCCAGCCCCTGGCTGCCCTCCCGGTTCTCCGGCGACGCGGTATCTGAGTATCAGCGCAAGTTCATGGGGACCCTGTGGAACACCTACGCCTTCTACATCCTCTACGCGGATATCGACGGCTTCGACCCCACGAAGCATGAGCTGCGGCGGGAAAACCTTTCCTTCATGGACCGCTGGGTCCTGTCCCGGATGCAGACCCTGATCCAAACCGTGGACGCCGACCTCAGCGCCCTGAAGATCACCGAGGCGGGCCGGGAGCTCCAGAGTTTCGTGGACGAGCTCTCCAACTGGTACGTGCGCCGCTGCCGGAACCGGTATTGGGGGAGCGAGATGACCGCCGACAAGGAAGCGGCCTACATGATCCTCTACACGGTGCTCAAGGAGCTGACCCTGATCAGCGCGCCCTTCGTGCCGTTCATGGCGGGGAGCATCTATCAGAACATGGTCCGCCGGGTGGAAAAGGACGCGCCCCTCTCCGTCCATCTCTGCGACTTCCCCGCGGCGGACGAAACGCTGATCGACGCCGATCTTGAAAAGAACATGGAGGAGGTCCTCTCCATCGTCACGCTGGGCCGGGCCGCCCGGAACAACGCCGCCATGAAGATCCGCCAGCCCCTCGCCGCCATGTACGTCCAGGGGAACGAGCTGGACGAGGGCTACCGCACCATCATCGCCGAGGAGCTGAACGTGAAGGAGGTCTCCTTCGTCTCCGACGCCTCCGGCTTCATTTCCTACGCGGTGAAGCCCCAGCTTCGGACCCTGGGCCCCAAGTACGGCAAGCTCCTGGGGGCCATCCGCAGCAAGATGGCCGAGCCCGGGGCCGGAGACGAGATCGTCAACGCCATCAAGGCCGACGGTAAGTACGCCTTCGAAGCGAACGGCCAGCTCGTGGAACTCACCGAGGCGGACGTGCTGGTCACCGCCGTGAAGAAGGAGGGCCTGGTCTCCGAGACCGACGGCCAGGTGACCGTGGTCCTCGACACCAACCTGACGCCGGAACTCATCGAGCTGGGCTTCGTCCGCGAGCTCACCAGCAAGCTCCAGACCATGCGCAAGGAGGCGGGCTTCGAGGTGGCGGACCATATCCGCATCGGCTACAGCGGCAGCGACAAGGTCAAGGCCGTGTTCGAGAAGTACGCCAAGGACATCGCCGGCGACACCCTGGCCGACGCCGTGACCGACGCCCTCTCCGGCTACGAGAAGGACTGGGACGTGAACGGCGAAGCGGTGAGATTGTCCGTAGAAAGAGTATAATTGGTCGATATGCTGCAGGGCAGCTCGATATATTTCCATGTTCCGTGGAAATTCGATGTATAGCCGCTGGACGGCTATTCGATGGGATATAAACCCCTCGTGCTCCGCAGAGCATATCGAATCGAAGATACATCGAAGCCCCCGCGCGGTATGGCAGTGCCATACCACCGGGAGATATATCGAACCCCCCAGGGGTTTATATCGAGACAGAAAGGTAATCCCATGAAAGGCCTCGGCACCATCGTCAACGCTGCCGCCATCCTGCTGGGCGGCGGCGCCGGCTTACTGTTTCACAAGGGCATCAGCGAAAAGCTCCAGGAGCGGGTCATGGAGGCCCTGGCCTTCGGGGTCATCCTCATCGGCCTCGCCGGCGCGCTCAAGGGGGAAAAGACCCTGGTCATGATCCTCTCCCTGGCCGTGGGCGCGGCCATCGGCGCCCTCGCGGGCATCGACGACGGGTTCCACCGCCTGGCGGCCAAGCTCAGCGGCAAGCTGGTGGGCCCCGACAAACAGGCGGGCTTCGCCGCCGGGTTCGTCAGCGCGTCCCTCCTCTTCTGCACCGGCGCCATGGCGGTGACCGGGGCGCTCCAGGACGGGTTTTCCGCTGACCACGCCACCCTGTTCGCCAAGGCCCTCAT
>JAZRUD010000364.1:0-1301 GCA_045652385.1 Clostridia bacterium | reverse complement strand
CCCTGCCGGGGGATCCGGCCGTGTCGCCCATGGAACGGGAGGGCTTCGCCCGGCGGTATCTCGACCGGGGGATGGGCCGGGTCAGCTGGGACGGACCCGTGCTCACGGTGGACACCACGGACCTGAGCGCCCTGGATCGGGACGGCCTGATCGCCCGGGTGCGCGCCGCCCTGGAGGGGCGATCCTGAGGCCCTGAAACCGAATATAGCAAGCGGGGGACTATGCCGATCGCATAGTCCCCTTTTTCATGGGGTTTGTCCTCGTTATTTGCTCTTGTGGTCCTCGGCCACGGCGCCGTCGTGGTAGGCGTCCAGGAGGAGCATGAGGTCGTTGATCTGCTGGGTGAGCTCCCGGCCGGTGTCGGTCTCCTCGATCTTCTGCCGCCCGTCCAGGCGCTCGAAGACGTTGGTGGAGGAGGCGATGTCGAAGTTCTCGGCGATGGCCCGCTTGCGGCCCACGAAGGGCTGGTGGGCCACGATCCGGTAGCTGTATGAGGTATAGATGAGGGTGTAGCCGGCGATGCCCGAGGTGGACTGATACGCCTTGCAGAAGCCCCCGTCGATGACGATGAGCTTGCCGCCGGCCTTCAGGGGACTCTCCCCCTTCTTGGCCTTCACGGGCACGTGGCCGTTGATGATGTGGTTGTGCGCCCCCTCCAGGCCGAACTCCTGCAGGATCTTCTCGCAGACCTCAGGCTGCTCGTAGAGGGTGTAGTAGGGGTTCTTGGCCTCGGTCCAGGAGCTTTCGTCCTTGATGAGCCGGCGCTCGAAGGTGGTCATGCGGTCCTTGCCGAAGATGGGGCTGTTGCGGCCGGCCCACAGGAACCAGAGGAAGTCCATGCCCAGCTCCCGCTCGGGGGTGCCCACCTTGTAGTAGTAGGCCCGGCGGGCGGCGGCGTCGGCGTAGTCCAGGAAGTCCTTGCCCTTTCTGTCCACGCCGTCCAGGTTGAAGGTGAGGAAGTTCCCCGCCTTGTCCATGGGGATGCAGCCGTGGAAGAGCAGGTTCCCGTTGTAGATCTTGTAGATGCTGCCCTTGGAGTACAGGAAGCGGATGTGCCGCTGGAGCTTCTCGCTGTTGCAGAAGGAGGCGGTGAGCTGGTCGATGACGGAGCTCTCCTCGGGGGTCAGGGTATAGGGGTCCTTAGGGTCCACGGTGGGGAAGTCCACATCCTCCAGGGGCCAGGTGACGCCGTTGATGGTGATGCACTTGTTCTCATAGTCGATCTTATCGAGGAGCAGCCGATCCTCCATGCCATACTCCGGGTGCCGCAGGATCTTCTGTCCTTCCAGCTTGAAGAGGAT
>JAZRUD010000363.1:0-3207 GCA_045652385.1 Clostridia bacterium | reverse complement strand
GAGGCCTATTATCCCGCCAACACGCCCCGGCAAACGGAGCTCTATATCTCCCTGGCCCACCAGTATAAGCTCCTCACCACCTGTGGCAGCGACTTCCACGGCAAGAACCGGCCCGGCGTGCCCGTGGGCTGCGCCTGGCGGGAGAGCCGGGACCTGGACAGGGCCTACGAAACGCTGATACGGCGGATGGAATCATAAAAAACCGATACAAAAAGGAGGTTCCGGAGGATCTGCCGGAACGTCCTTTTTTATGTGGATTCAACCTTGCCTCGCCTGCAGTATGCCCCGGATGAACTCCCGGCTGCGGGCTTGCTTGGGGGCGGCGAAGAATTCCGCCGTGGGCGCAGACTCGATGACCTGGCCGCCCTCCATGAACAGCACCTTGCCGGACACGTTTCGGGCGAACTCCATCTCGTGGGTCACCACCAGCATGGTCATGCCCTCCTCCGCCAGCTTGCGCATGACGGAGAGGACCTCCCCGATGAGCTCCGGGTCGAGAGCGCTGGTGGGCTCGTCGAAGTAGATGATCTCCGGCTCCGTAGCCAGGCCCCGGGCGATGGCAACCCGCTGCTGCTGACCGCCGGAAAGCTGGGAGGGGTAGCTGTCGATCTTGTCCGCCATGCCCACCCGGACGAGGGCGTCCATGGCCCGCGCCTTCGCCTGCTCCCGGGGGATCCTGCGCACGGTGGTGAGACCCAGCGTCACGTTGTCCAGCACGGTCTTGTTCTGGAACAGGTTGTAGTTCTGGAACACGAAGGCGGTTTTGCGGCGGATGCGGGCGATCTCCCGGCGGTGGACGGTCCTTAGGTCGAACCGCTCCCCGTCGAAGACCATCTCGCCCCCGTCGGCCCGCTCCAGAAAGTTGATGCACCGCAGGAGCGTGGTTTTGCCGGAGCCGCTGGGCCCCAATATGGCCACCACGTCCCCCTTGTCCACCGTGAGGTCGATGCCCTTCAATATCTCCGTCCCGTCGAAGGACTTATGAACGTTGCGAACTTCCAGCATACTCATTTGACGGTACCGTATTGGCCCAGCTTCTTCTCGCCCCAGCGCTGCAGATAGGTGAGCACGGTGCTGAAGATGAGGTAGATGAGGGCCGTTTCGCTGTACAGGGCCAGGGACTCGTAGACCCGGCCGTTGATGACCTGAGCCTGGCGGAACATCTCCATAACGGTGATGGTGGCGGCCAGGGAGGTGCCCTTCATCATGGAGATGAGGGAGTTGGAGAGGGCGGGGAAGGCGGTGCGGAAGGCCTGGGGCAGCACCACGTGCCACATGATCTGAAAGTAGTTCATGCCCACGCAGTAGCCCGCCTCCATCTGGCCCCTAGACACGGATTCCAGCGCGCCCCGGACGCTTTCAGCCATGTAAGCCCCCTCGTTGAAGCCGAAGACCACCACCGCCGTGGGGAAGGCGGCCCAGACCACGCCCAGCTGGGGGAGGCCGTAGAACACCAAAAAGAGCTGGACCAGCAGGGGCGTGCCCCGGATGATCCAGATATAGAACCGGCAGATCTGCCGCAGCACCGGCACCTTGGCGTACTGGATCATGGCCACGATCACGGAGATCACCAGAGCCAGGGCGAAGGATAGGGCGGTCGGCGGCAGGGTCACCTTCAGTCCGTACCCCAGCAGCCGGGGGAAGGAGCTGACTAAAATGTCCCAGAGGCGTTCGCTCATGCTTGTTTTACGGGTTGGTCATATCTTCGCCGAAATACTTGATGGAGAGCTCCTTCAGCTTTCCGCTGGTGCGCAGCTCGTCCAGAATGCGGTTGATCTCCTGCATCAGGCTTTCGCTGTCGGCCCCCTTGGAAACGGGGTAGACCACCGGGTCGCCCTCCAAAGTCAGGGCGATCTTGATGGCCGCGTCGGGGTGCTGAGCAAGATAATCGTCGATGGAACCCTTGGCGTTGATGGTGGCGTCCACCCGGCCCTGCAGCAGCAGCTCGATGGTCTGGTCCAGGGTGTCGATGGAGGTGACGGTGGCCCCGTTCGCTTCGGCCAGGTTGGCGTAGGTGCTGTTGGGAGAGTTGGCGGTGGTGCGGCCGTTCAGGTCAGCCAGGGTGTGGATGTCCTCGTTGTCCGCGCGGACCACCAGCACCTTCGGCGTATAAACGTAGGGGGTGGAGAAGTTGTATTTCTCGGCCCGCTCGGAGGTGTAGCCCACGCCGTTGCAGGCGATATCGAAGCGGCCGGAGTCCACGCCCGCCAGGATGGCGGACCACTCCGTCTCCTCGAACTTAGCTTCCACGCCCAAGCCCTGGGCCAGAAGCTTCCCGATCTCCACATCGAAGCCGGTCAGGGTGTCCTTCTCGTCGTGATAGGTCCAGGGGGACCAGTTCCCCTCGGTGGCGATGACGAGGACGCCCGCCTCCCGGATGCGCGCCAGGTGATCCTTCTGGACGTCGTTCTTTTTGCAGCCCGCGAGGGCGAGCAGCAACACAGCCGCGAGGCAGAGGGAAAGGAGGGAGAGGAGTTTGGTGCGTTTCATGATGGTTTTCCCTTTCTGTCTGTAAGATGTGTATAGCCTACAATAGTTTACCCTACCTTGTCAATAGGTTAATAAAAGGACGGCTCCTTGCGGAGCCGTCCGGAGGGTGCGACGGGATCAGAGCCTCATCTCCTCCTTGACCTCGCCGAAGCACTTGACGGCGAAGTCGAGGTCAGCCTTGGTGTGGCCGGCGGAGATCTGGGTGCGGATGCGGGCCTTGCCCATGGGCACCACGGGGTAGCAGAAGCCGGTGACGTAGACGCCCTTGTCGAGCATCCGCCGGGCGAACTCCTGGGCCACCTTGGCGTCGTAGAGCATGATGGGTACGATGGGGTGCTCCCCGGGCAACAGATCGAAGCCCAGCTTGGAAAGCTCGGCGCGGAAGTAGTCGGCGTTCTCGTGGACCCGGTCCCGAAGCTCCGTGGAGGCTTCCAGCATGTCGAGGGTCTTGATGCTGGCGGCGCAGATAGCGGGCGCAAGAGCGTTGCTGAACAGGTAGGGGCGGGACTTCTGCCGCAGTAGGTCCACGATCTCCTACCGAGCCGCGGTGTAGCCGCCGGAGGCGCCGCCCAGGGCCTTGCCGAAGGTGCCGGTAATGATGTCCACACGGCCCATAACGCCGCAGTATTCTGCGGTACCCTTGCCATGTTCACCCATAAAGCCGACGGCATGGCTGTCGTCAACCATGACAAGGGCGTCAAACTCATCGGCCAAATC
>JAZRUD010000362.1:0-2295 GCA_045652385.1 Clostridia bacterium | reverse complement strand
GGCCGCCGTCCAGCTGGACCATGGGCCGAAGATCCGGGGGAATCACCGGCAGCACGGTCAAAATGATCCATTCGGGGCGGGTGCCGCTCTTGATGAAGGCTTCCACCACCTCGAGCCGCTTCACGGCGTTGGTGTGCTTCTGGCCGCCGGAGGTCTCGATCTCCTTGCGGAGCTGATCCCGGAGCTCTTCGAGATTGATCTCGGCCAGGAGCTCCCGGATGGCTTCGGCGCCCATGCCGGCTTTGAAGCTCTTGGGCCCGAACTGCTCCTGATACTCCCGATACTCCCGATCGGTGAGGATCTGCTTCTTCTGCAGGGTGGTTTCACCGGGATCGATGACCACGAAAGCGGCGAAGTACAGCACCTGCTCGAGAGCCTTAGGGCTCATGTCGAGGAGCATCTTCATCCGGCAGGGGATGCCCTTGAAATACCAGATATGGCTCACGGGCACGGCAAGCTCGATATGGCCCATCCGCTCCCGGCGGACCTTGGCGCGGGTGACTTCCACACCGCACTTTTCGCAGACGATGCCCTTGTAGCGGCCCCGCTTATAGCGGCCGCAATGGCACTCCCAGTCCTTGGTGGGTCCGAAAATCCGCTCGCAGAACAGGCCGTCCCGTTCGGGTTTCAGCGTCCGGTAGTTGATGGTTTCAGGCTTTTTCACCTCGCCGTGGGACCACTCCAGGATCTTCTCCGGGGAAGCAAGGCCGATCTGCAGCGCGTCAAAATCAGTAAGATTGAACATTCTATTTCTCCTTTACCCAGCCTACCTTAGTCCAAGTCCAAGTCGTCGCCGTCGATGCCGTCGGAAAGGTCGCCCAGCAGATCTTCGAGACCGCCGTCGTCCTGGAGGCCGCCTTCGTCGAACTCGCCGAAGTCCTCGTCGCCGCCGAAGTCGTCCTCGCCGCCGTACTCGTCCTCATCCTCGTCCTTGGCGTCCTCGTCCACCGGCAGATCGGGCATATCCTCGATGCCGGAGATGTTGATGTCCATGGGACGGAGATCTTCCTCGTCATCCTCGGTGATCTCGATCTCGGACCGATCCTCCCGAAGGACCTTCACGTCCAGCGCCAGAGACTGGAGCTCCTTGATAAGGACCTTGAAGGATTCCGGCACGCCGGCAGTCTTGGCGTTGTCGCCCTTGACGATGCTCTCGTAGGTCTTCACGCGGCCCACCACGTCGTCGGACTTCACGGTCAGGATCTCCTGCAGGGTGTTGGCGGCGCCGTAGGCCTCCAACGCCCACACCTCCATCTCGCCGAAACGCTGGCCGCCGAACTGGGCCTTGCCGCCCAGAGGCTGCTGGGTGACCAGGGAGTAGGGGCCCGTGCTCCGAGCGTGGATCTTGTCGTCCACCAGGTGATGGAGTTTCAGATAATACATATAGCCAACGGACACCCGATTCTCAAAGGGCTGTCCGGTACGCCCGTCGTACAGGACGGTCTTGCCGTCCTCGTCGCAGCCGGCCTTGTCCAGCAGCCGCTTGATGTCCTCCTCGGTGGCGCCGTCGAACACGGGGGTGGCGATGTGGATGCCCAGCTTCTTGCAGGCCATGCCCAAGTGGAGCTCCAGCACCTGTCCGATGTTCATTCGGGAAGGCACGCCCAGGGGGTTCAGAACGATCTGCAGGGGGGTGCCGTCGGGCATGAAGGGCATATCCTCCTCCGGCAGAATGCGGGAGATGACGCCCTTGTTGCCGTGACGGCCGGCCATCTTGTCGCCCACGGAGATCTTCCGCTTCTGGGCGATGTATACGCGGACCATCTGGTTGACGCCGGGGCTCAGCTCGTCCTTCTTCTCCCGGGTGAAGACCTTCACGTCCACCACCACGCCGCCTTCGCCGTGAGGCACCCTCAGAGAGGTGTCGCGCACGTCGCGGGCCTTTTCGCCGAAGATGGCGCGGAGCAGGCGCTCCTCCGCCGTGAGCTCGGTCTCGCCCTTGGGCGTGACCTTGCCCACCAGGATGTCCCCCGCCGGGTCCTCTGCGCCGGGACGGATGATGCCGTTCTCGTCCAGCTGGGAGAGAGCGTCCTCACCGATGTTGGGGATGTCCCGGGTGATCTCCTCGGCGCCCAGCTTGGTGTCGCGGGCCTCCACCTCGTGCTCCTCGATATGGATGGAGGTGTAGGCGTCCTCCTTCACCAGCTTCTCGCTGATGAGGACCGCGTCCTCGTAGTTGTAGCCCTCCCAGGTCATGAACCCGATGAGGATGTTCCGTCCGAGGGCGATCTCGCCGCCGTCGGTAGAAGCGCCGTCCGCGATGACGTCGCCCTTCTTGACCACTTCGCCCTTGGT
>JAZRUD010000361.1:0-1233 GCA_045652385.1 Clostridia bacterium | reverse complement strand
CTCCGGCGGCGGACGCTCCGGCGGCGGTTTCTCGGGCGGCGGCGGTCATTCCGGCGGCGGTTTCTCGGGCGGCGGCGGCGGACACCGGTTCTAAGATACACCTCATCAAACGTTCAGGAGGCGCACTTTGATCCACGGAAGAAAAGTAATCGGCATCATCGGGGGCATGGGCCCCATGGCCACGGCGGACCTGTTCACGAAGATCATCGAGAACACCGCGGCCAAGACCGATCAGGAGCATCTGCACGTGCTCATCGACAACAATACGGACATCCCGGACCGCACCGCCTGCATCCTGGCGGGCAGCGACGCGCCCCTCGCCCCCATGGTGGAGAGCGCGAAGCGCCTGGTGGACCAGGGGGCGGACGTGCTGATCATCCCCTGCAACACCGCTCACTATTTCCACAGCGGCGTGGCGGCGTCGGTGGACGTGCCCGTGCTGAACATGCCCGAGATCTCCGCCCGGTACTGCGCCGAGAAGGGCCTGGGCTGCGTGGGCCTGCTCTCTACGTCCGGCACTGTCCGCGCCGGCATCTATGAGCCATATTTTGAAAAAGCGGGCATCTGTTTGCTCCATCCTTCGGAGGTAGGCATCCAGAACCTCATGTACCTTATCTACGACGAGATCAAGGCGGGCCGTACGCCCCATCCGGAGCGGCTCTATCCCGAGATCGTTTCCCTGGAGCAGCAGGGAGCTCAGGCCTTCCTGCTGGCCTGTACGGAGCTCCCGCTGGTCTTCCAGAACGGGGGCCGGGTGCCCTTCATCGACCCCACGCTGCTCCTCGCCCGGGCGGCCATAGCGGCGGCGGGCGGTCAGCTCAAACCCGAATAAGGAACTATTGCGCCCTGGGGCTATATGCTCTCGGGCGCGTTTGGCATCAGGAGGTATTCTATGACCATTCTCTCCCAACTCAACGCCCCGCCCATCTATCTTATCTGCGGCGGCATCATCGCCTTCGTGGCGGTCCTGTGCGTGATCTTTCTCATCCGCGCCTGGCGGGCAGGCATCGCCCTCGGCATGGACAAGACGAAGATGAAGCGGGCCGTCACGTCCAGCGCCACCTTCTCGCTCCTGCCCAGCGTGGGCATCCTGCTGGGGGTCATCGCCCTCTCCGGGAGCCTCGGCATCCCCTGGCCATGGCTGCGCCTCTCGGTCATCGGCGCATTGCACTATGAGACCCAGGTGGCCCAGGCGGCGGCGGAGCAGGTGGGCATGGGTACCCTGTCCGCGGC
>JAZRUD010000360.1:0-5695 GCA_045652385.1 Clostridia bacterium | reverse complement strand
TACTACCCTCTATGAGACACGTATTGCTTTTACTGCTGCTGTTTTTTCTGCTGACGGGATGCGCCGACGAACGCGCAAAAACAGCGCCGGAACCGATAAACCAAAGGATATTGAGGCGATCGGAAATAACCATACCCTCGCCTGCGCCTCTGGACCCTGCGCAAAAGAGGGTTGACCTGTGCGTGGGCAGCGACGTGGTCAGTTTCCTGCTCTCCGATATGGGGGTCGTCGTCGGCAGCGATGGTGCGCTGGAGATCGACCAGAAGTCTTTTCGACCTTTCTATGAAAAGCTGAACGAAATCTACGGCGTCCCGGCCCAAAATGCTCAGGTAATCTATTCTGATGATCCATCTTCACCCCTGGTGTTCGTCCCCGAAACGGAAGGAACGCAGATCGATGAAGAATCCTTAGCCCACGCGCTGACGGATACGGCGATGCCTGCCAGAATCACGGCAGAACTGCTGCCCGTTCATGCGACCGTTACCGAAGCGGATTTAAAAAAAAGATACGCCCTGCTGTCCTCCTTTACCACCTCGTTCAAGGGTTCCACCTTGGGCCGTAAAAACCGAGTGAACAACATGGCCCTGGCTGCGTCCCGAATAAACGGCGTCGTTTTGGCGCCTGGCGAAGAGTTCAGCATGAACCAGAGCATCTTGGACAGGACCAAGGAGAATGGATACTATCTTGCTCCGGCCATCCGCAACGGCACCTATGAGAAGGAGTACGGCGGCGGAGTCTGCCAGGTCTCCTCCACCCTGTTCAACGCCGTCATGATGGCGGACCTCACCGTCACGGAGCGCCATCATCACAGCTGGCCCATGACCTATGTGCCCATCGGGCGGGATGCCACTATCGCCACCGGATACAAGGATTTCAAATTTGTCAATTCCACGGAAGGCGAGCTGATTATTTTCGCAAATCTGGACAAAAATGCGAAGACCGTTACCGTTTCCCTGTACGGCGTCCGCAGCCCCGATTTCGACCATATCAAAATTACCTCGAAGCGTACCGGGTCCCTGCCATCCAAGGGAACGAAGGTACAGCTGGATGAAAGCCTTTCCGCCGGTTCACGGGTGGAGGAGCGCAAGGAACGACGAGGCAAGACCTCTGTGACCTATAAGGAATATTACGATGCTGAAGGAAACCTATTGAAGCGCGAAACTGTTTATGAGGATACCTACCCTTCTATCGAAGGGTTGGTGTACGTGTCCGCCGACATCTATCGATGAGCGGTGGTTGGCACATGTGCACAAGAGGGATATCGGCTGACGCTGCTTTCGTCAGAACGGCAGATAGCCCAGATGCTCCAGCAGGATCTTGATCCCCAGCAGGATCAGGATGATCCCGCCGGCCATCTCCGCCTTGCTCTTGTATTTCGTGCCGAAAATGCTGCCGATCTTTACCCCCAGAGCGGACAGCAAAAAAGTGATCACGCCGATGAAGCTTACGGCCGGTATGATCCGCACCGCCAGAAAAGCGAAGGTCACGCCCACAGCCAAGGCGTCGATGCTGGTTGCAACGGCCATGACCAGCATGGTTTTGAACCCCAGCGACGGATTCACGTGCTCCGGGTCCTTGTCCAAGGATTCCCGTATCATGTTGCCGCCGATGAGACAGAGCAGGATCATGGCGATCCAGTGATCCACAGCGGCGATATATTCGGCAAAGCTGCTCCCCAGCAGATACCCGATAAGGGGCATCAGCGCCTGAAAGCCACCGAACCAGAGTCCTACGATTGCCACGTGTTTCCATTTAATCCTGCCGATGGCCAGTCCCTTGCAAACGGCCACGGCGAAGGCGTCCATGGATAACCCCACAGCCAGAATGAACAATTCGAATATGGTCATGTATGCTGTCTCCTGCTTAAAACAATGTGCATTGTACTAAATTACACGTCAAAATGCAATAGGCGCGGGCGTATCGGGGATATGGGATTGCTTTTTCCTGCAAATGCACGTATACTTGACCTCGGTATCCTATCGATGATCTATAGATTGGAGAAAAAACAGTGAGCAAGACCGGATGGATCATTCTGATCGTATGTCTGTGCCTGGTATTGTGCATTTGCGTCGGGTTGTTCCTGGCAGGGCGCATCGCGAACTCCTTTACGAACAGTCAAACCAATGTGGACACAAAGAAGTATAAAGACCTGAAGAATACCTACTCAGCGGACGGGACCTATTCCGTCAAAGCGGAGGGTTTGAACGAGCTTTCTATCGACTGGATCAGCGGCTCTGTGAAAATAGAGCTGACGGATGGGGACGTGATCCGCATCCAAGAGACAGCTGAAAAGACGATCAAGGAAGCGGATGCCCTTCGCTACGGCGTCAACGGAAACAATCTGCGCATCCAGGCCTGCAAAAAGAACCACCCGGGCAGGCTTCCTAAAAAGGACTTGGTCGTGTCCCTTCCCCGTTCCCTGGCGGACAAGCTGCACGAGTGTGAGATCGACACGGTCTCGGCATCCGTGTCCGCCGCGGGACTTCGGCTGGACGAGTTGGAAGTCAACACGGTTTCCGGTAAAATGGAGCTGAGTGATATTATCGCTGAGGAAGCGGGGATCGACACCGTGTCCGGCCCTGTCGCACTGCTGGACTCTCAGGTGGAGTCCCTGCGCATGGACAGCGTATCCGCCCTGTTGAGCATGACCGGAGCGGCCAAAAAGGTAAAGTCCTCCTCCGTATCCGGTTCCGTCCAGCTTTGGTTGGATGATTCCAGGGAGGTGCGCGTCAACACCATGTCCGGTCACGTCGCTCTGACGTTTTACACCATGCCCAAGGAGCTGCAGGTGGACACCACCTCTGGACTTACCACTATCGATCTTCCGAAGGATGCTTCCTGCACCGTCAAGCTTGACTCCATGTCGGGCAAGCTTTTGCTGAATATGGAGGAAGTAGGCTCCAAACAGCTCACTTTGGGCGAAGGTACGGCACAGTTTGACATCGACTCCATGAGCGGTGACGTCTGGGTGCTAATGAAATAAGCCCATTCCGTTTTTCTTTACGGTCGCCGCTTCTTTTGGACAATTGACGAATCCATTATAATCTGGTATCATTGCTTCCAACGGAAAAGGAGGAAACCCCTATGGCAAGACCAGTAAAGATCACCGCCGACACCCCCTGTGACATCGGTCCCATGCTTCAGGAGCGCTATGATGTAGAGCTCGTTCCCCTGCATGTCACCATGAACGATCAGGAGTATCTGGACGGTGTCAATATAACCAACGAAATGATCTACGAGAACTGGGAAAAGACCGGCTCTCTCCCCAAGACCAGCGCGGTCAGCGTGGGGGAATACGAGGATGTTTTCCAGCGCCTCACAGATCAAGGATATGACGTGATCCATATCTCTCTGGGCTCCGGCCTCTCCGTCACCCATCAGAACGCGGTCATGGCCGCTGAGGAAGTCCCCGGCGTGTACGTGATCGACTCATGCTGCCTGTCCACCGGCACCGGCCTTTTGGTCTGCGAAGCCGGAGAAAGGGTCAAGAAGGGCATGGACGCCGCCACGATCTATGAAGAGGTAAAGGCTCTGAATCAGAAAAACTCCGCCAGTTTCATCCTGGACACGCTGGCTTTCCTGCACGCCGGCGGCCGCTGCTCGTCCCTGGCTCACATGGGCGCCAATCTTATGAGCATCAAGCCCAGTATTCGGGTCCTGAACGATCAGAATGGGAACATGACCGTGGGCAAGAAGTATTTCGGGAAGCTCAAGAAGTGCATCATCGCCTATATCCATGACCAGCTTGACGGACGCACCGATATCGTGCGGGATCGCATCTTCATCACCCATTCCGGTTTTCCTGCCGAGGATATCGAGTGGATGAAAGCTGAGGTCGAAAAGTACGGCCCCTGGGGCGAAATCATCGTCACTACCGCCGGATGCACCATCTCCTCCCACTGCGGCCCGGGCTGTATAGGCGTTCTGTTCCTGACGAAATAAAAGATTTTACATATTTTCAACCTTCTGACCCTCCTTTTTGGAGGGTTTTCTGTTTCCAAACGGACCGGAAACATGCTATAATCAATCAAATAGCTTTGGAGGTTCTATGATCCTGTCTATCCTGTATCTGCTGTTCTATGCCGTGGCTGGCATTGAGATCGGCAGATACCTGTTCAAAACCGAATCCTTCACCCGTCGACTGTGGCTGGGGCTGACCCTGGGCTTGTTCGCCTGCATTTGGCTGCCCAGCTTGTTCTCTTTCGTGTTGGGTTTCGGCACGTGGAGCCACGTGCTGGGGGTCGTCCTCATGGCTCTGCTCACAGTGCTCTGCCTCCTGCAAAAGAAAAAAACGCCCATCGCCAGATTATCTGATCTTCGATCCCTGCTGCCTTTCCTGTGGCTCTTGCCCATCTTCCTGATCGGGACCTATCTGTTCTCCACCCATGTCCTGGAGCCCAAGGCGGACGGCTACTACGTGGGGCAAACCACCTACGGGGATCTCGCTATGCACCTCGGCTTTATCTCCAGCCTGGCGGAGCAAGGCTTCTTCCCGCCGGAATACAGCATCTTTCCCGGCCACACCGTCAACTATCCCTTCCTCTGTGAAGTCCCCAGCGCCTCCCTGTTCCAGTTCGGTACCAGCCTTCGCTGGGCCTACCTCCTGCCCGCTCTGTATGCCTATGGGCTGGTGATCCTGGGCGTATATTTCGCTTTCCAAGCCTGGCTCAAACGGACGGATCGAGCACGGTTCGCGACCTATCTCTTCTTCATCGGCGGCGGCTTCGGCTTCATCTATTTCTTCGATCGACTCAACGGCGCTTCTACCGTGGGTGCTTTGATCGGGGAAAGCGGGTACGCCAACAATCTCAGCTATCTGCTCAACGGTTTCTATGTGACCCCCACGAATCTCCCCCGGATCGGCCTGCGCTGGGTCAACCCCATCGTGGACATGCTGATCCCCCAGCGAGCCACCCTCTTTGGCTGGGCGTTTCTGTTCCCCTGCCTGTATCTGCTGCTCCGATTCGCCTTTGAAAACAGGAAGTCGGCCATAGTTCCTCTGATCCTGTTCGCCGGGGGGCTGCCTCTTATCCATACCCACTCCTTCCTGGCTCTTGGCATCGTCAGCGCCGTCTACTGCCTGCAGGACCTGGTAACCCATTTCGATCGGCAACGGCTGGTGCAGTGGGTCTGTTACGGGTGCCTCGCCGTTCTCCTGGCTGCGCCCCAGCTTTTCGGCTTCGCCTTCCGGCAGGCCAGCGAAAGCGGCATGGTCCGTCTCCATTTCAACTGGGCCAACGAAGTGGATTCCTTCCTGTGGTTCTACGTCAAAAATCTGGGATGGCTGTTCATCCTGCTGCCCTTCGCTTTGCTGCTGCTGTCAAAGCGGGATCGCCGGATCGCCAGCGGCTTTCTTGTCCTGTGGTTCGTTTCCGAGGTTGTGGTCTTTCAGCCTAACATCTACGATAACAATAAACTCCTGTTCGCCTGGTTCTTCTGTCTTTGCGCCCTGACGGCAAAACTTTTGAGCGTCCTCTCCCATCGTCTCGCCCATCGGTTCAGAAACTCCCCCGAAGAGAAGATTGCCGGCTTGTCCGTGCTCGGGATCTCTGCCGGAGTTCTCGGTCTGGTGATGCTCCTGACCGCCCTGATCTCTCACCGCTCCGGAAGCTATGTGGACCTGCCCGCCTTCGGCGTCCTCACGGAGCTGTTTTTGCTGGCCTTTTTGATCTATCTTTCCCTGGTGATATAAGTC